>JAYUJG010000044.1:0-4243 GCA_043765355.1 Acidobacteriaceae bacterium
CTGCCGTTCAAGCCGGGCAAACCGAAAACGCGATTCCCCGCATTTTTGCCTTCTTTGATGCCTTCCTGCCCATCGCCTGCCCCCTGGATTGCATCTATATAAATAAGTCCTGCTGTGCGTACCCGGAAGGTGACCATTGGGTACGAACTGCGTCTATAAATCAACACTTTGCATGCTATACTGCGCTCAATCGTGTGTGACGGAGCAAGTGCGTTTCTCGGCCCTTTTTCCTGAGGATATTTCAAATGCCTAACGGTTCCCGACTTTCTCTGTTCTTCGTCCTCGTAGTACTTTCGGCCTGCGGTCTCCTGGGCGTCGTCTTTGCCCAAAAGACGGACGCTGGCGCCTCTACCGACTCCGTAGCCGACGTCAGCACCAGCCTCCGTAGCTTCACCGAGGTCTACCGCGTCATCGAGCAGAATTACGCCGAACCCGTCAACGCCGACAAGGCCATCTACGACGGCGCTATTCCAGGCATGTTGCACGTCCTCGATCCGCACTCCAGCTTCTTCGATCCCAAACAGTATTCGCTGATGCGCGAGGAGCAGCACGGTAAATACTACGGCGTCGGTATGACGGTCGGTCCCCGCAACAATAAAGTGATTGTGATGGCGCCGTTCTTTGGCAGCCCGGCTTTCCGCGCCGGCATCCACCCCGGTGACATCATCGCCGCGGTCGATGGCAAGCCCGCCGACAACCTCAGCACCAGCGAAGTCGCGGACATGCTCAAGGGCCCCCGCGGCACCACCGTTCGCATCACCATGCTGCGCGAAGGTTCCGAGAAACCGCTTGAGTTTAACGTCGTTCGCGATGAAATTCCGCGCTACTCCGTCGACGTGCACTTCTTGATCCGCCCCGGAATCGGCTATATGCACGTCACCAACTTCCAGGAGACCACCGAACATGAAGTCGCCGCCGCTCTGGAAGAATTCGGCGACCTCAAAGGCCTCGTTCTCGATTTGCGCCAGAATCCCGGCGGCCTGCTCAATGAAGGTGTAGGCGTCGCAGACAAATTCCTCAAGAAGGGTCAGCTCGTGGTCTCGCACCACGGACGCTCCTCCCAGGAAAAGCGTTACTATGCCACCCACGGCAATAGCGGCAAGGAATATCCTCTTGTCGTGCTCGTCAATCGCGGCACCGCCTCGGCTGCGGAAATTGTTTCCGGAGCGATCCAGGATCACGATCGCGGCCTCATCGTCGGTGAAACCACCTTCGGCAAAGGCTTAGTTCAAACCGTTTACCCCATCGCCGAAAACACCGGCCTGGCATTGACCACCGCCCGCTACTACACCCCGAGCGGACGACTGATTCAGCGCGACTACAACAACATCTCGCTCTACGACTACTACTACAATCATGAGGGCGAAGAGAACGCTCCCAACCGTGAAGTGAAGCTCACCGATAGCGGACGTACCATGTATGGCGGCGGCGGTATCACGCCCGACGTCAAGATTCCGCAGGTCAAGTCCACGCACTTGCAAGAGTCTCTGCTGCAGCACTACGCATTCTTCAACTTTGGCAAGCATTACATCGCCAGTCACAAGCCCGGCAAAGACATGGCCGTCGACGATGCGTTGCTCCTCGAATTTCGCCACTATCTCGACGACCAGAAGCTCGCCTTCACCGAAGCCGAGTTGAGCGAAGTTATGGACTGGGTTCGCGCCAACATCAAAGCCGAAATCATGACCGATCTCTACGGTTCCGAAGAAGGCTTGAAGTCTCGCGCCGAATGGGACCCCCAGATCAACAAGGCTCTGGAGTTGCTACCCAAGGCCAAAGAATTAGCCGAAGGCGCAAAGAAAGTCGTAGCTGAGCGTCACGGCAGTGCTAGTCTGGTGCGCTAAGATTTGCTCGTACAGGGCGGGCATTCATGCCCGCCGCTTTCATAAACCCACCCACTCATGACCGGCAACCACGTCCTCTGGACCCTCGCCATCATCCTCGCCCTCATCGCTGGAATCACGGATTGGCGCAGCCGCCGCATCCCCAACTGGCTCACCGTTCCATCCGCAGTTCTAGGCCTCACCCTCAGCACACTCTTCTTCGGATGGTCCGGCGCCAAATCATCCCTGGCGGGCTTTGGGCTAGGTTTGCTGGTCCTCTTCCCCTTCGTCATCGTCAACGCCTTCGGCTATGGCGACTGGAAGCTTGTAGGTGCCTCCGGCGCAATCCTCCGAACTGACTTGCTGCTGCGGGTTTTCATTGTCGCCGCCATCCTGAACGCAATCATCGCCCTGGCCGTTGTCATCTTCCGGGGACGCCTGCTGAAGACACTCGGAAATATCGGCCATATTCTCGGAGCCCTCGTCCGTTTCCACCGTCCCGACCCCACAATTTCCCTGGATAACCCCCAAACCACCAAAATTCCATTTGGCATCGCCTGGGCACTAGCAATTTTCGCCTGTGTGGGTGCAAAATTGTGGAGTACCTAAGCTCGTGTGGCAGCGGAGCTTGCTCCGCTGAGCTTTTAGTATCTTCATCCACAAAGAAGAAGGGTGCCCCATCCTTCTTTCGCGTTCTTTGCGAAAGAGGGTGGGAAGCAAGAATCTTGGCACAGCCGTTTTTGATGTTGTTCGAACCGAGAAGAGACCGATGAGATTCTCCCGAATCCGACGCATCTGGCACGACTGCACCGCCGCCGAAATCGCGGAGGCCGCCTTCGTTCTCCCGCTCATGTTTGTTTTCCTCATCGGTATATTCCAGTTCGCCCGCGTCTATATGGTCTATTCCACCATGCAGCGGGCCGCCCAAGAAGGCGCGCACGCGGCGGCCGGATCCGATTGCGCCACCTGTACCAACACGCAGCTCACCGCAGACGTGGTGGCCGCGAACTACGTGCATCCCGTATTTCAAATTTCCCGGGTCGACGATTCCCAACTCACCGCCCCGGCTCCTGCGAACACTCTGAACTCTTGCAGTACGGGTGCCACGGTACAATGCGATTCTGCCGGAACGGGAGCCAATCCAAAAATCTGTCTGCGTCGCGATGTCATCTTAAACAAGTCCACCAATGGCTCCCCTGCTGGCGGAGCTCCCGTGTGCGGCACGTCGTTAACCCTCGTGTATCCCTATGGCTTCACCTTGCCATCCGTCTCCACGACGGCACCGTTTATCTCCAAGCAGACCTTCGCCCTCAACCTCCAGGCGCAGGCACAGGTACGGGGAGAATAGCTGTGCTGATCCTACCTTTGAAACTACGGAATAGCCTGCATAACGTCACCGATGAATCCGGCGCCACGCTGGCCGAGTTTGCCTTCGCTTTGCCTTTTCTCGTTGTAATTCTCTATGCCATTTTCGATTTCGGCGGCGCCTTAACGCTCAAACAAAAGCTCGGGGCGGCGGTCTATAGCGCAGCCCGCTCGGCTGCCGGTCAGAGCACCGCCGATCTTTCTTCCGGGACGGTTGGCGTCAACGGCTCCATCGCCAACATTCGTGACCTTGTCGCTCGCGACCTGCAGGCTGCGGGTGTCGACGATTGCGGACTCCTCGGCGCCGCCCCTGTGAACGGTCCTAACTTTCAGTGGGTCTATAACGGCAACGGCGGCGCATGTCCCGCGCCCCTCGTCTTGACCATCCGCCGGCAGCAGGTGGTTCAGGTGACCTCCGCGGGCGGTTCGGTCATCAAAGTCATCTACACCAATGTCCAATTGCAGTATCCGTTCCAATTTCGTTTATCGCAGGTGATCCAACTGCTCGTGCCCAACGGTACATTCCCTTCCTCCGCGACGATCGCAGTGGAGGCCAGCATGCAGAATTTGACATAAGATTAAAAGCCAATGAGAGCCTTCCCAGCACCGCGCCTGCAACGCTTTCGAACTCATCGTCACGAGCGTGGAATCACTTTAATATTTGTCGTGGTCGCTATCTTCGCTCTGCTCGGCATCGCGGCCCTGGCCATTGATCTCGTCACGCTCTATGTTTCCAAGGCGGAGGCGCAGCGCGTAGCTGACGCCGCCGCTCTCGCTGGCGCCAAGGCTCTCATCGATGGCGGCGTCACAGCCGATCCCGCCAATAACGCGGTAGCTTGGGATACCGCCTGCGACCACGCCATAGTTCAGGCACAAGGTCTGGCCAATCAAGGACTGATCGGAGGCTCGGCTCCGGCTACGACCAACGTGTGTTTCTCTTCCGGAATATCCGCTTGCTTGAATACCTGCCCCACCTCTGGCTCGGCTGGCTCGGGGTTCGGTGTGAATCCGCAAGTCGGAGTCACGGTGCGAAGCACCACTCTGCCACTGTTCTT
>JAYUJG010000045.1:0-3085 GCA_043765355.1 Acidobacteriaceae bacterium
CGCTGATCGCTTTCCGCAAATGATGCAAGCACCGCGTCCTGCTCTTCGCGCAAGAATGCGTATCCTACTTGGAAGTCATTCTTTTTCTTCTGCTGTCCAACGCTGATGTCGGCCATATAGGAGTGCGACTGCTTGCCGAGTGAGGCATTGGGGGTTGAAGTGGATTGCAAGCCGGTGGCGGTGTAGTCATAGGGATGACTCGCCGCGTTCAGGTTGTTTTCATATTCCAGCAGCAAGTTGATGGGCAAGCGAGGCTTCCCGGTCTTGAACTGGTTGTTCAGGATCAGGTCGGCGTAGAGGAAGTTCGACAGGAAGTGCGAGTTGCCGTTGGCGTCGACGAAGGTAGAGTTGGTGACACCGTTGGGGCCGAACGCACAGCCGCCGACCAGTGTCGAGCTGGCTGGTTGTGGAGAACCCACCCCGCCCTTAATCGACGCGCAACCCGGGCCCTCGCCCGGAGCCGTTGTCGTAACGCTGGTGATCGTAACCGGATAGGTAACTCCAGCGATGACGACCGTACCCGTACCGCTGGTGCCGCCCGCGTTGGTTGCTCCCACAGAAAACGCATTCGAGTTCAGAATCGAGTCTGGGTTACGCCAGTTGAGAATCGTGAACGATGGCGTCAAGGTCCAGAACGGCAACGGCTGCAGACGTGCGCCGATCTGGCCGCCGACCGCAAACGAATCATGTCCGGCCCCATAAATTCCCAGATTGCTCGACTTCGATCCCTGCACCTCGTTGTAGAGCAGCTGCATGAATTGCACGTTGACGTTCTTCACCACCGGCACACTCTCGAAGTCTTTCGAGAACCTTTCCACAAAGCCCTCGGGATTAATATCCGGATCGAAGGTCACCGAAGTGCGCGCCCAGGTGTAGGCAAATTTTCCGCCGGTTGCGGAGAACCATTTGGCCGCGACTGGATTGTAGGTGATGTAGCCGCGGTCCAAGCCAATCGTCTTGCGGGCGAAGTTATTGGTCAGCGTCTCATTCGTGGTTGAAGGGTCGCCGAGCGTTCCCGTGGCCAGAGAAACTCCCGCAATAAAATCGTCGTTCAGCTTGCCTTCGAAGCCGAAACGAACGCGGATGCGAGCTCGGTTGCGGTCGTTGCACAAGGTGCAGCCGCTGTATTTCTGGAAATAGTTCTCGCCGCGTACCCGCACGTCGCCGGTCCAGCGAAAGTGCCCCAAGGTCCCTTCGAGTCCTGAGAAGCGCTTCTGCTGCTCTTGCTCGTTCAGAGCGTTGTTGGTCAACGTGGTGCGCACGTCGTCAAATCCCAAGCTGAGCTTGTCGACGGAGTCCTTCTGCGCCGCCGAAGCTGCGACATCGTTTGCCTTCTGTTGCGCCTCCATTGCAGCCTGTTGCGCCTGTTGCAGCTGTTGCTGCGTTTGCTGAAACTGCTGGTTCGTTACCTGCAGTTGCTGGTTGGTCTCCTGTAATTGTTGCGCCAGGGCGTGGATCTGTTCCTGTTGCGCCGCCACCGCCACCTTTAAAGCTTGCATGTCCGCGTTCACGGGCTTGCTCACTTTCTTCTTCGGTGTGGCCGTCTGCCCGAGCAGCGCAGACGACAACAGCAGAACGATACTAAGTTTGAGGACCGCTTTCATCTCTTCTCCTTTTGAAAAACTTCAATTCTCTGGCTCACGAACCGAGTGCTCGCAGTCTCCGCTATTCTTCTTCGCAGCCTTTGCGACGTTCTTAGCTCACTACGTGCTTCGTGCTCTTGACCGGTCACTAGATTGCGATTGATTCCGTTCCACAGGCTGGCTAGTGGACCTGCTTAATCGCCGCCTTCACCTTCTCCGCGACGCTGCTGGGCAGCGGTGCATAGCTGAGCTGGCCGGCCATCTTCTGGCCGTCCGTGACCATCCAGTTCAGGAAATCGCCAATGATTTTCCCTTTCGCCGCGTCCTTGGATTGCGCCGGTATCAGCAGCCACGTAAAGCTGGAAATCGGATACGCCGTCTTGCCCGGCGCATTGGTAATGGAAACGCGAAAATCCGCAGGCATCGTCTTCACCGATGCCGCCGCCTCGGTCACTCCATCCAAAGAGGCCTGCACAAAATTGCCGGCTGCGTTCTTGACTGATCCATACGAAATCTTGTTCTGCACCGCGTAGATCAATTCCACATACCCGATCGAGCCTTCGAGCTGGCGAATCTGTCCGGCGACTCCTTCGTTACCCTTGCCACCCATACCGATTTGCCACTTCACCGAGGTTCCCTTCCCGACCGCGCTGTTCCAGTCCTGGCTGATCTTGGAGAGATAGTCGGTGAAGATAAACGTGGTGCCGCTGCCGTCGGAACGGTAGATCACGATGATCGCCTCGTCCGGAAACTTGATATCGGGATTAACCTTGGCGATAGCGGGATCGTTCCATTTCGTGATCTTTCCGAGAAATATTCCGGCCATCGCTTCCGGCGTAAACTTGACTTCCCCGTTGACACCTTTGACGTTGTAAGCGGGCACCACCGCGCCCATCACCGTCGGGATGTGCAATATCTTTACTTTCGACTGCTTCAGTTGCTCGTCGGACATGGGACCGTCGCTGGCTCCGAAATCGACGGTGCCGCTCAACACCTGGCGAATGCCGCCGCCGCTGCCAATGGATTGGTAGTTGATCTGAACCTCCGGATGCAGCTTGTTGTATTCGCTGAACCATTTCGAATACATGGGATAGGGGAAGGTGGCTCCTGCTCCATTCAACGTGGTCTGCGCCACTACCGGCAGCGCCAACACGAGACCTGCCAACAACAGCGCGATGCGATATTTCACTCGACGAGTCCTCCTGCGTTTTCGATCTGAGTAAGTAATCTTGTTGTATGGGCAAAATATTAAAGGAAGGTTACAAAGCGATGAATTTCTGATGAACGCACGTTGTTTCCCAAGCACTTAGCAACCCTCATCCCGTAGAGACGCGGCTCGCCGCGTCTCAGCCCTTGGCGCAAAACATCGTGGGACACAGAGGTAGTGCACGGATCGGCGGACGAAACCTGTGGGCTGCGCCGGGACACGTGGCGGAGAATCGCAAAGATGTACCCACCGCACCCCAGAGACGCGGCAAGCCGCGTCTCTACAGTTGGAGTCG
>JAYUJG010000046.1:0-5694 GCA_043765355.1 Acidobacteriaceae bacterium
GCGGAGCGCGCCTCGGGGCGCTGGTTCCTACAGATGATCATTTTTGCGCCGCTGATCCTGTTGACGATTGCCGTGCTCGGAATTCCTTCCGACATTTGGGATGAATCCTTGTCGCGCGCGTACGGACTCTCGGTGCAAGGCTGGGGACCGTGGCTGCGCGACTGGATTGTGAACCAGGCTGTCGGGCTGATCGTGGGAACATTGCTGGCCGGCATTCTTTACGGCGTGATTTGTAGCAGCCCGAAGCGCTGGTGGTTTTATTTCTGGCTCGCTTCCATTCCAGTTTTGCTGGCGTTGTTTTTTCTGCAGCCGATTGTTGTCGATCCTCTGTTTTATACGTTCAAGCCGCTGGAATCGGCGCAGCCGGTGCTGTTGTCAGAAATGCAGAAAGTGGTCCGGCGTGGCGGAATGGATATTCCGGCGGATCGCATGTTCGTGATGAACGCGAGTTCCAAGCAAACGGGATTGAATGCTTATGTCACGGGCTTTGGCGCTTCGAAGCGGGTTGTCGTTTGGGATAACACGATTGCCAAGGTCACGGTCCCCGAGACGTTGTTTGTTTTTGGACACGAGATGGGGCACTACGTGCTGCTCCACATACCGAAAGAAATTGCCATCGAAGCGACGATTCTTCTGTTGCTGTTGTATCTCGGCTACCGGCTATCGAACGGGATGCTGGCGCGATGGGGGGCGCAGTGGGGCATTCGGGAACTACAGGATTGGGCGTCGTTCCCGGCGCTGTTGCTGGTGATTACGGTGCTGGCATTTCTGGCGACGCCTGCGTTCAATGCGGTGAGCCGTCACTTTGAGCATGAGGCGGATCGCTATGGGCTTGAGGTGATCCACGGAATTGTGCCGGACGTGAACCAGGTGGCCGCGCGCTACTTCCAGAAGAGTGGCGAGATGAATCTGTCGGATCCCGACCCGAGCACGTTTGTCAAAGTATGGTTTTACGATCATCCGACGCGGCCGGAGCGGGTGCATTTTGTGGCGACGTATGATCCGTGGTCGAAAGGGGAAGGGCCGGAGTATGTGAAGTAGTGAGCTGGACTTGCCTTGTTTATCCGGCGGCGGGAGACGCGGCAAGCCGCGTCTGTACGGGGGGTTCGTCTCGACTACTTTACGTCGCTGACTTCCAGGTTATAGAAGTAGTAGAAGCGCAGGCCGAGGATTTTTCCGGGGAATTCTTTTGGGAGGGGCGGGAATGGGGTGGATGCGGTGATGCTGCCCCAGGCGGCGCGGTCGAGCGCGATGTCGCCGGACGAGGTGTGGATCACCATGCCCATCGTCTTGCCGTCTTTCAGGATGACGAAATTGATGGAGAGCTTGCCTTGTTTTGAAATCGGCGGATAGACCGAGGGCGGCATCAGGGTATACCAATTCTGGCGAACGATTTGCGTGATTCGGGTTAGATAGGGGCCGAAGTCCACGCCCATTGTGTCGGTGAGAATTTCTGCCTGGTCGAGGGCTTTCGCGCCGCTCCGGCCCTGGCTCAGGCCGTAGTCTCCCGATTGTCCGGCACCGTAGTGCCCGCGGCTTTCGGCGGCGGCGCGCGCGGCTTGCTCGATCGCGGAGCCTGCTGTCATGGAAGTATTGAAATTCGGAGTGGGCCGCGTTTGCGGAGGCGTTTGTAGGCGCGGCGTCTGGTCGCTGGGCGGAGGTTGTGCGAATCCCTGGGGCGAATTGTCCTGAGGAGTTGGTGGCGGCTGATTCTGCGCGACTTGATTTTGAGGCGACTGGCCCTGTGCTGGAGGCATCTGGACGTTTGCGCCGGGTCTTCCGGGATGGGCGCTTTGGAGTATCTTCTTCAACTCTTCGCGATTGGGTTGAGGAGCTTTGCTGGTGGCGACGCGATCTTTGTCGGAAATCACCTTGGCATCGGGGCGCTTGGTGAGCTTTTGCTGGTCGGGAGGCAACTCTAAAAACGTCGCGTCTTTTGACCGGTCGACATCCGTGCGAATGGCCAGGTCGACGGTCTTGTGTGGCAACAGCATCATCAACTTCTCGCTGTTCCAAAGGAGAATGATGACGAACAAATGAAGAATGACGGACAGCCAGAGGGCCTCGCGTTTGCGGGCGCGGGAAAGGTCGTCCTGTAATTGGATAAGAAGATGGGGAACATCGTCGGGATTGAAGCCGCGGTAGGCCGTCTCCCAGGGCTGGGCTTCGAACAGGTCGCGCTGCTCCGGGCGGTCGGAAGCAGGGGAGAGGGGATCGCGAGACGGAATTTGGGTGACTGGCATCAGGCAGAGGCTATACAGCTTAGAGCCACGGGCAGGCTCCTGGGTTGCGTAGGGTTACGGGCAATTTCGGCACGTAAGGGTACGTAAATTGTGGAGTTGCGACCGTTAATCTATTGTCGCATTTTTTGCGCGAGGCGAGTGAGTACCTGAGTAATGGCGTTTGTCTGGATGGACATTTTGTTTGTGGAACTGGGGTTTTGTGGCTGGGACGGGGCAGAGCCCCGTCACCACACGGGCCCTGTCACCACACGGGCCCTGTGGGTGGCTCTAGTTTTTACCGACGCCAATGCGTCCGGCGTGCTGCTTGATCTCGGCGAGAATGGACAGTCCCAACTCCAAAGCCTTACGCCCATCTTCGAGCGAGACCACGGGGCGTGAGCGGTCGCGCACGGAGTGCAGGAAGGAGTTGATCTCGGCGAGCAGAGGTTCCTCGGCGGTAACGGGCGGCTTTGACATTGCGATTTGCGGATTCACACTGGGGGTGGCCGCCATCGCCGCGGCATTGCCAGCAGGATTGCCGACCGAGAACACGATGACATCCTGACGTCCGTAATCGATCGAAATATATTGTCCTGCCTGGAAGAAGCGGAGTTTGCGGACGCGTTCGGTCGAAACCCGGCTGGCAGTGAAGTTCGCGACGCAGCCCGATTTGAATTCGATGCGCACGTTGGCGATGTCGACTTTGCCGGAAAGCACGGGCAGCCCGACGGCGCGGATTTCCTTGACTTCCGACTTCACAAAGGTGAGCACAACGTCGAGGTCGTGGATCATGAGGTCGAGGACGACGTCGACATCCAAAGCGCGGGGAGAAAAAACGCTGAGGCGGTGGACTTCAAAAAACATCGGGCGGTTGATCAGCGGCAGAGTCGCGCGCACGGCGGGATTGAAGCGCTCGAGATGCCCAACCTGGGCCACGCGCTTGTGCTGTGCCGCGAGGTGAATCAGTTCATCGGCCTGGTCGAGGGTGGCGGCCACGGGCTTTTCGATCAGGACGTCGACGCCGGATTCCATCAGGTTGCCCGCCACATCCAAATGCAGGATGGTGGGCACGGCGACGGAAGCGGCTTGTACCTCGCTGTGGGTGGTGAGCATCTGTTCGACCGAGCCGAAGGCCTTGCAATCGAACTCGCTGGCCACGGCATCGGCGCGTGCGGTGTCTGGATCGACGACTCCCACCAGACGCACGGTGCCGGCCTGTTGCAATTGCCGATAGACGCGGGCGTGGTTGCGTCCGAAAGCGCCGACGCCGACGACCGCAACATTGATAGGAACTTGTGAACTCAGATAGGCCTCGCACGTAAGCGGGATGCAGGCGATATTCTTTCAGTTTGGCGGATGAATGGCAAACCGCAGCAGAAAACTACAGGCCGGTTGCACGCAGCCGTCGGGCATGGATGACGAATCCGACCCAGAACCCGGCGGCGACAGCCCCCGATGCCATTGCGGCGCTGGGAACATCGCGCAGGAGCATCCACTCAACGTGTCCGCCAGCAAAAATGAACGAAAAGGGAAACAGGGTGAATGCAATCGCCAGGCCGAGATTCCAACTGCGGTGAGCGAGCGCGCTGCGAGTACGGGCTAGGGTTTGAGCTTCATGATCTTGCGGTAACGACATAAAGTTGCCTCCTGTAACGGTTTGATTTGTGGAACTCGATTTCAGACGAGCTACTTCCGCGCTGAGGCCCGAATCACCCGCGAGAAATTTCTCGATCAGCGCACGGGAATCGGGGCTGGCTTCATCGGCCAGATAGAGAGGGATCAGATCCTGAATGACATTGCGTGAGATCGTCATAGTCAACTCCGCGATTGGCGCGCCTGCTCCAGCTTGAGCCGTGCGCGATGGATTTTTGTTTTTACCGCGCCCAGCGACAGGCCGAGCGTCACTGCAATTTGTTCGTAAGGCATTTCTTCCACGGCCGACATCAGCAGAGCCGTGCGATCGATTTCGGGAAGCCGCTGCAAATCCACCATCACCCTGCCAAGTTCAGCTCGCTGCTCGGCTGAATCGTGAGGCGCTTGCCGGGGATCGGCAAAGTCTTGCTCTTGCCCGGAGAGCGAAGAGAGCTTACCGCTGCGCCGCAACCCTTGCAGGTAGCAATTCCGTGCGATTACGAGCAAATAAGCTTTGACGGTGAGCTGCCGGATCTGGCCAGGAGCAGTCCAGGCGCGGACAAACGTCTCGGATACGATGTCCTCAGCCTCGGCGCGATTGCCGGTGAGGTAGAGGGCAAAGCGAAAGATGTCCTGCGCATATTTCTGGTAAAGCGCCTGAAAGTCGGTCATTCGTCACTAGTCACTCGTCACTGTTGCTGCTGTCGTCGCTATCGGGGTAGCCAGTGCAATTGGCATTACGGCGTCCACAGAGAATATCCCGGAGGGGCGTGAAAGTTTCAGATAAAACGAACTTTTTGGGGAAAGAATTTCAGGGAGGACGGCGATGAACCCTCGGCTTTACATCTTCTTGAGCAGCGCGATCTGGCCGGCATGATAAAGCTCGTGCTGCACCACGCCGTGCCATGCGTCTCCATCGAAGGCGCGGCGAAGTTGATCGGCGATTCGGGTGGCTTCAGACATAGGGAGGCTCTGGATAGGGTGCGATTGGGTGGGCCGGCGAAAAGCTTGGACCGCAAAGTGCGCGAAGAAACACGGCAAAGGCCGCGAAGAAAATCAGGGTGGACCGCGACGACGTATTCAGAGAGTCCATGAAAGCTCCGATGCAGCAATCATACATGGCTACCGGGTATGCGGGTATATACTGAAACCGTGATCGTCAGCTTCGGGGATGTCACCACTGAAGATATTTACCACGGGAGTGACAGCAAGGCTGCCCGGAGGCTGCCGAAGGGAATCTGGGTGCGAGCGCAGCGCAAGCTCGATTTATTGAATGCATGCACGTCGGCAGAAGATCTAAAGGTTTCTCCGGCGAACCGGCTTGAGAAGTTGAAAGGCGAGCTATCGGGTTTTTATAGCATTCGCGTGAACCAGCAATGCCGGATTGTTTTCCGGTTCACTGAAGGTCAATGCGCGGAGGTTCGCTGCACGGACTATCACTGAAGAAGCGGTGCCGTTCTCGCGAACGAAGGAATCACGGTCTTTCGGGACCGACACAGGAGAGCGAACCAGGTGATGCCTAATTTTCGAAACGCGACTCATCCAGGCACGATTCTGGAGGAAGAGTTCCTCCGTCCCTTGCGGTTGAGCCAATCCGAGCTGGCTCGTGCGCTGCGTGTACCGCTAAATAGGATCAATGAGGTGGTGCGAGGAAAACGAGGGATCACCGCTCAATCGGCGCTGTTGTTAGCCGGCTATTTCAGAAACTCGCCCGAGTTCTGGATGAATCTGCAATCGACGCACGACCTCTCTCGCGCCCGAATGAATCCGAGGAAAACGCCGGCGCGAGTGGGCAAGAAAACGGGTGGGGTTCGAAGTCGTGCCCAGGGTGCCGATTGAT
>JAYUJG010000047.1:0-12237 GCA_043765355.1 Acidobacteriaceae bacterium
GGAAAAGACGGCGATAAAGCCGCCTTGGAAAACGCCTCCGGCGTTTCCCGCTTTCCCACAGCTCCGGCGACGGCTGCGGGAGATCGATTAGAATCAAAAACTGAACCAATTCGTCGTATTCAGCCGTGAACGGAAATAGGGGGCAGGTCACGACCAGTTTGCGCCGCTGCCATGCCCAAACCAACCATGGTTATCCCAAGAGCTAGAACCACCGAATGAATCAACGCCCGCATCGATCCCTACCTCCGCTGTGAAATTAAGAACTGCCCCGAACACGACCAGGAGCGCGCTCGTGCCATGTGGCGTGTCAGATTTGTTAAAGGTGAACGCGTTTGTTAGGAGGAGGCTAGTGGGCCAGTATGAAGTCTGTGTTACAGCCAGGTTAAGGTAGTGTGAAAAATCCAGGAGGCACGATTCGAGAGAATGGGCGGCGGCAGAGGATGGGTGCAAAAAAAGACCGCCCGCAGGCGGTCTTTTTTGGTTGCAGCGTTGGTTGCAGCGAAAGCGTGCTAGTTGCTGATGCCCGCGCTATGAACGGCTTGCGGAATCGCTGCGGCTGCCGTCGCGGCTGCGGCTTCGTTCAGGATGCGGTGATGAATGGTGAAGAGCGCCAGTTCCAGCCGGTCTGAAACGCCGATCTTGTCGTAGACGTTGCGCAGGTAGTTCTTGATCACCTGCTCGGTGGTACCCAGCTGCGTGGCGATTTCCTTGTTCTTGTATCCCTGAACAATGAGAGCCACAATGCGGAGTTCCTTGGCTGTCAGGCGGTCGCGGACGCGCAGACCGACCATATCGTTTTCGGTCAGTTCGCTCGGGACAGCCATGTCCTGCACCCAGCTTTCGCCGCGTGCGATTTTACGGACACAGTCGACCAGCGCGGGACTGGTGACGTTGCGATAGACGACGCCGTGAGCGCCAGCGGCCATGTAGCGTTGCGCGCTCTCGCCAGTGTCAGCGAGGACGACCACGCGGGTTTTGTTTTTGTTGGCGGCCGAGAGGACGGAATTGAAATCGGAGTGGAATCCTCCGGCAATGATGAGCACGGCGGCGCGAAACTTGTCGAGCGCCATGAACATCTGCTCGGCGGTTTGAGCCTGGGCCACGATGCGCATTTCGTCTTCTACAGCCAGGACTTTGGCGATGCCAGCGCGAAAAATCGCCTGATTGTCGGCTAGAATGAGCTTCAGCATGGATGATGCTCCCGTTAAGTGTTGCGAACGAATTCGTAAGAATCGATGACGCAAGCGACGCCCCGGTTGTCACCGGATCCGGCGCTGGCATTGGGCTCGTCGGTCCGCACCACGCGGCCACGGCACTGAATCACAACATCGTCCTTGCCGCCCGTGACTTCGGGCGGCAGGGTGATCTCAAACTCCACGGGGGAGCCGACTTCAAGCGATGCGTCGGCGCGGATATACACGCCAGCGGCACTCAGGTCGCCGGTCATGCCGCTGGATTCCCCAACGACGCCTTCCCCATGAATCTTAATCGGCAAATGTAGCGGAAACCTTTTCCCGGTACGCGCTTCGGACACGATGCCTCCTCTGCCCCTCGCTCTGCAAATTCAAACCACAAGCCAGAAACCCGATGCAATCCTGCAATTCTCGAAGTTCCCGGCCCAAAGCTTTAGAAGCAGTCTATATCGGGGTTATATCACGGACCAAACCCAAAACGAGCCGGGTATTACCTTCGTAATCCCAGTAGGAACTAGGTACCTCCCTTGGGGCGGGCGGTCAATTCAACCCGAAGACAGGCAGAAAACCAGCATATTTCCTGCTGTTTTCCCGAAACACAACCCCTTCGCCGCAAGAAAATCCAGCCCGCTGCCAGGCGGCTCCATGGTTCCGTCGCCACCTTATTTCTATAGGTCGCCTTTCTCCTCGCCCCGGGGGTCCTCTTTTCGCTTGGTCACGGAGGATTCCCGATTACAGCCGCAAGCCTCTCGCAATTGTGACCAGAATTCGAGACCAAAGCAAAGCACAGGGGTACACCGGGGAAATCCAATTGCTGACGCCGACTAATAGATCAGGACGCTGGGGTTTCTGGGTACGGTTGGACGATTAGGTTGTGGCGGCGGAGGACTTTTTTTCGTTTGGATTCCCGCAGGGGAGCGGCTGCGGCGATGGCGCAGAGCACGTAAAACAGGGCCGCGTTGGCCGGGATCTGCAGATTGAAATCGAGGAAGCTATGCACCAGGATACCCAAAATACCGAGCAGCGCGGCTACGGTGACGGTGCCGCTGGCCGTTTCGGTCCAATTGCGAAGCTTGCCTTTGGCTTTGCGGAATACCACCACCATAAACCAGATCGCGATCGAGAATCCGGCCAGGCCGGTCTCCACCAGCAGTTGCAGATAGTCGTTGTGCGCCTCGTTGACGAAGAACGTCGTGTAGAAGCTGCGAAATTGCGGGTAGACGATGGGGAAGGCGCCGAGTCCCCAGCCGAGGAGCGGCCTTCTGGTAAACATGCGCAGGCAATCGCGATCGATGGTGAGGCGAACGCCCCCGTCGATTTCCTGGCGAGCTTCAGAGTGAATGCTGGCCAGGCGGCGAGTGAGTTCATTGCCGCCGATCCAGACCAGAAACACAATCATGACGGCCGCGACCGCCCCCAGCATGAGCGGTTGCTTCCAACCCGCTCCGCGCTTGCGCGGCAGAAATATTCCCAGCAACACCAACTGGATGACGAACGCCGCCATGCCTGCCCGGGAACCGGAAAGAAAAATACTTGCCGCCATGAGAGCGGCGATTCCCGCGGTTGCGATCTTGCGGTTCCCGGCGGTGAAGTTGGTTGCCGCAAGAACCAGGGGGAAGGGAATGAGCATTTCCATGAGGCCGGCGTAGTGATTGTGATTGACGTAGGGTCCGTAAATCGCGCCCCCTTGCTCCAGTCCCCAAATCCAGTACAGTTTTCCGTTTGGCGCCATACCCTGAAGCACGGCGAAGGCCGCCACCACGGCGCCGTAACCGGTGATCAACTGGCCCATCCACTCAAACTGCGAAGAGCGACGCAGAGTCTGGGTTACGACGAAAGCCAGCATGCCGTAGGCGGCGAAGAGCAAAAGGTGAGAAGCGGTCACATGACGGTAGGCGGTGATTTTCGTAAGCCATTGCACGAGCGCGAGCCCAAAAAAGGCCGCCATCGGGCGATAGAGGGCGTTGTCGGAGACGTTCAGATCTCGGTTCATCCATTGGCGGTATGCCCAAATCGCCAGTAGCAAAGCAGCGCACGTCTCCAGGGCGAAAATCGACCACGGTTCGACTGCTCCAAAAGCCAGGGGCGCCAATAGCAGCACGGCGCAGGCTGCGGTGAGCAGCACGGTGTTGGTGAGTCTCGGCTGCGAGGCCCTGGTGAGGGGCGCGGGTTCGGGTTGCGTTGCCAAAGCGGAGCTCATGGGTTCTGGTTCGAATTTTCTGGCGACGTTCCCGGGGAATCATCGGGTGAAAGCTGGAAATCGTCAAGCCAAAGCTTGCCGCGAATCGGGGAGCCAGCCGGGAACCGCTCGATCACGAGGACGAGCAAGGTCGTGGTCTTGGGGGTGGTCACCTTGGTGTGAACTTCTTTCCAGAAGTCGGCATCGCGGAGTGGGTCGCTGGCCCACAGCGGCGCGCCCGTATAGGCGTCTCGCAAAACGATCTGGGGTCCGCCGGCTCCCTCGAAATCAGCCGATTTGTAAAACGCGGAGAAGTCGTAGGTGGTGGCGCCGTGCACGGGGATAATCTGCTCAATGCCTGCGTCGTTGATGCCTGGACCTTCGAAGGTGAGCGAGAGAGAGCGATGGCCCTGGCGAAAGTCGCTGGGATCGAGTAACGGCTTGACTCCGGTGCGAGTGACGTAATTCCAGTCAAAGCCGCCGTTGAGGATATCGAGGCTGAAATCGCCGTTCACGACCAGATTGTCTTCCGTGGGCAGGTAGGCGGAGAGACCGAGCACGTCGGCGGTCTGTTCCCAAGCGGCCATGGCGGCGTCGGGGCGATGCATGTCGATCAGGTAGCGCACCTGAGCATAGAGGTAGAAGAGGGGAAATTTCTGGTGCAAATCGGCGAGGCGCCTCCAGACCTTGATGGTGCCATCGGTCTGCTGCTTGGTGCGCAACAAAGTTAGAAAGGCATACAGGGAATCGGTGCGATCGGGCACCACCTCGTGGAGTAGTGCGTCGGTATCGGGACGAACGCGCCAGCTTGCCAGCAGAGCGGCACTGGCCAGTGCAGTGTCATTTTCGACGACCACGCGAAATTCGCGCAAGGCGCGATCCACATCGCCGTCGATCAGAAAGAAATTAGCGGCTTGCCATGCGACATTGGGTGCGGTGGGCTCGGCTTCCAGGGCGCGATCAAGCGCCGCGCGCTGACCAGCGATGTATCCGGTCACTTGGTATGCGGCGGCGAGGTCGAACCAGTAGCGGGCGTCGTGAGGGTTGAGATCGACCGCAGCGCGCAGACTCTCGATGGCGGACTGAGGATCGCCGCCAACAAACGAGTAATAACGTCCGAGCCGATAGCGATGGTCTGCGTTCCCCGGGGAGAGGCGCACCGCCCGCTCCAGGCTCGATAATTCCGGGTGCGAAGCAAAAACGCTGGCCACGAACTCTTTGCCCGTCAGGAAAAGATAGAGGCAGACAACAACGGCCACACCACCAGCGAACTGCCAACGTTGCCGGTTTGAAAGTGGGATCGCCATATCACGCTACCAGTCGGCTCTGTGGCTCTCTGCCGGCCAGCAATGAGGTCTCCAAGTGTTCGAAAAGCTAAACCGCCTTCGGTTCCGCCGTGCTCCCCGCTTCCGGAGCGTCTTCCTGATAGTAGTGACTATATTTCCCCTGATACTCGTAATAGTAGTAGTAGTCGGGGGAGGTAAGATCGACGGCGTTGAGGAGGACGCCCGCCACATGAGCATTGACCTGGGTCAGGATCTCGCGGGCCCTGCGCAAGGCTTGCTTGGTGGTTTGGCCCGAACGAATGACGAGAATCGTGGCGTCGGCGCGCGGCGACAGCACGACCGCGTCGGTCACGGAAAGCGTTGGGGGAGTGTCGATCACGATGTGATCGTATTGCGGGCGCAACTCCGCCAGCAGATCGCGCATGTTGGACGAAGCAAGTAGTTCCGCGGGATTCGGAGGCGGCGTACCCGCTGGCAGGATGAAAAGATTGGGCAGGATCGGAGAGACCGTAATGGTTTGCTGCATGGTGGCGCTTCCGGTCAATACGTTGCTCAGGCCGCTGCGTGGGCCCATGCCGAGGGTCTTGTGAACGCTGGGGCGGCGCAAGTCGGCATCCACGAGAAGAACGCGAACGCCCTTTTGGGCCAGCACGATCGCGGTGTTGATGCTGGTGGTGGTTTTGCCTTCCTGCGGACGGGCGCTGGTCACCATAATCACTTTTGGCGGGGCGCCGAGATTGGAGAGCAGGAGCGAAGTGCGCAGCGCGCGATACGATTCCGACATCTGCGACTGGGGGCGAACTTGCGTCACGGTCTCGACCACTTCCTGGGAAGCAGCCAGAGCCAACCGCTTGCCGCTCGATTTATGGCCACTCGATTTCGAGCCGAGCGGAATCATTCCGAGAGAGGGAAGACCGGAGATCGATTGCGCCTGCTCCGGCGTGCGCACGGTGTTGTCCATATTTTCTAGCAGGAAAGCCAAGCTGACACCGGAGATGACGCCGAGCACCAACGCGAATGATAGATTGCGCGGAATGTTGGGCTCGCTCGGACCCGTCGGAACACGAGCGGCGTCGATGATACGAAAGTTATTGGAACGCAATCCTGCGGTGACGCCCGCTTCTTTCAGTTTTTCCAGCAGTCCCTCATAGAGCGTGCGGTTACTGTCGAGGTCGCGCTTGAGGATGCTGTATTCGATCGCACTTTCGTTGAGTTTATTGGCTTCCTGCTTTTGCTTGTCAAAGGCCTCGCGCAACATGCCTTCGCGCTGCAGCGCCCCCAAATACCGTCCCTTGAGGTGGTCGACGGCCTTGTTGGTTTCCGATTGCAGCTCGCGGTCAATTTCCTTTAGCTGACTGTTGAGTTGCACGACTTTGGGATAGGAGGGACCGAACTGGGTGCTGAGTTCAGCTACCTGGAGCGCTAGACCGGCCTGCTGTTCGCGCAACTTGTCGAGAAGACCCGATCCCGACCCGCCGTTCGGGCTGTCGGAAACGATCGCGGCGGCGACAGCCTCGGGATCGCTGGACTGGGTTTGACGGTAGATCGCTTCCTTCTGCATGCGGTCAAACTCGGCCTCAGTCATCTCTTTATTGAGTTCGTCGAGCTTTTCGGTGGTGATGTTGGTCTTTTCGTCGGTCCCGAGGATTTCGTGGTCTTTCTGGTAGCGAACCAGCTTCTCTTGCGAGGTCTCCACTTTCATCTGCAAGTCGACGAGCTGTTTCGATAGCCAGTCGGACGCCTGCATGGTGGATTCGAACTTGGTCTTGAAGTTCTGTTCGACATAGGTGGCGGCGAGAGTATTGACCACGCTGGAGGAGAGTTGAGGATCGGCGCTGCTGAAATGAATTTCGATGATTCGAGTGTTCGGAATGAGAGTGACGCGGAGCCGACCGTGAAAGGTGCCTAACAAAGCGGACACGCGGCTGGAATCCACCTGCAGGGGATCGGCGACGAGGTTCGCTTGTTTTTGATCTGCATGTCCACCAAACTCGGCGCGCTTATCGAGGTTCAATTGCCGGATCACCTGGAGCGCCATCAGGTCGCTTTGCAGGATGCGGACTTCGGTGTCTAAATCGCTCTGTTCGTAGACATAGTCGTTGTCTTGCGCCGCGCCCTTAAAAGAAATGAGGTTGGAATCGGCTTTATTGACGGCAATGCGGCCGACTGCCTCGTAGACTGGGGTTTGGCGGAGGCTGGCAACCGCGACCACCATGAAGATGCCGATCACCACCGAACAGACCAGGTACTTGCGCTTGATGAGAACGCGCATGTATTCGCGCAGGGTGGAATCCTGGGTCGGTAGGGGGTTATAAAACGTGGAATTAATCGGCCTGAGGAACTCGGCCGATTCGCCCGGTTGCAGGTCGCGCAATCCGTCGTTACTTCTCGGAACGTCATTTCTTGGAACCAGGGGGCCCAATGACATCGTTACTCCTTAGCCGCCGCCGACAAAACTCGACGCTACCGGGCGCCGATCCCAAACACAGATTTTCGCTCTATTCAACCTTCCAAAGAAAGCCGGACACAGCAGAGCGTACTGGTTTTGAAGGATTTTCTTGATTTTAGCATCATAGCGACTGAGAACCAGCCAAAAATAACAGACTTTTGGATATTGCTTCCTGTTCTGGGCGCTGGTGTCAGTGCTCTTCTATCCGCGCGCTATACTTACCCACCAGGGATGCGGGCCCGGGCTTGAGCAAAGTGCTGTTGACAGAAGCGATCAAGATAATTCGAGAGTATTCGTTGGCAGACCTGCCAGTTTGCCGGGTGCGGCTGATCACGGGGTTCAACGCTCTTCATTTGCGGACCCTTCTCCTGGCTCATCTGCAATGCCGCATTCCGGGCAAGCGGGTCATTGTGCCGGAGGATGTCTACGGAGACGTGCTGGGTGCCGTGGCACGGGTCCAGACATCGAATGCCGACATGTGTGTGATCGCGCTGGAGTGGCCCGACCTCGATCCGCGTCTCGGATTCCGTCGGCTGGGAGGATGGGGGCCGAAGGATCTCGCCGACATCGCGATCGATGCACGATCCCGGTTCGCAGCTCTACGGGAGGGGCTGGAAGGCCTGTCGGATCGCTTCCCGGTGGCTTTGTCCCTGCCCACCCTGGCATTGCCTCCGGTGTTTCACACTTCATCATGGCAACTCAGCGAGGCCGAGGCGGATCTCCGATTGGGCGCGGGTGAACTGGCCCGGTGGGCATCGGGCAGGCCCAACCTTCGACTGGTCCGCAGCTCGATGCAATCCGCGGATATGCAACCCACGGAGAGGGACCGGTACGCATCGCCGGGCTTCGATTTCAAGGGTGAAGTGATGGCCGGTTTGCCCTACACGATGGTGCACGCGGATCAGCTTGCGCAGTCTTTGGCGCAGGTCCTGGCACCACCCATGCCCAAGAAGGGACTGATTACGGACCTGGACGACACCCTCTGGGCGGGCATTGCGGGAGAAGTTGGTCCCGATCAAGTCTCATGGGATCTCGACGGTCAGGCCCACCTTCACGGACTGTACCAGCAGTTGCTGCGGGCACTGGCAGACCAGGGAGTCTTGATCGGCGTGGCCAGCAAGAACGACCCTAAGATTGTCGAAGCCGTGTTGCGCCGGGTCGACATGGTGCTACCGCGGGATCGAATTTTTCCGGTGGAGGCGGACTGGAATCCGAAGTCGGAGTCGGTGAGTAGGATTCTGGACACTTGGAATGTGCATGCCGACAGCGTGGTTTTCGTGGATGACAGTGCGAGCGAACTGGCGGAGGCGAAGGCGGCGCATCCAGAGCTGGAATGCATTCCATTTGATGGACGAGACTACGAAGGGGTTCATCGTCTGCTCTACGGGCTGCGGGATTTATTTGCCCGGCAAGCGATTACGACAGAAGATGGGTTGCGCCGCGAGAGTGTTCGCGTCGGCAGCGTTTTTCGCGCGGAGGCGCAATCGACTGGCGATTTCCATGAAAAGTTTCTGCGCGATGCGGAAGCCAGGATCACATTTGACTTCGCCGCCGCCGGGAATCCCCGGAGTCTGGAGCTCGTGAACAAGACCAATCAGTTCAACCTGAACGGGGTTCGATACAGCGAATCGGAATGGCGTCGCGACCGCGAGCAGGCGAATGCCTTCGCGGTGAGCGCGAGCTACCGCGACAAATATGGTCCGCTCGGAGTCATCGCCGTTCTTGCCGGTCAAGCCAGCGAGACCGCGGTCACTGTAGGCATATGGGTGATGAGCTGTCGCGCCTTCGGGCGTCGAATTGAATACTGGTGCCTGCGGGCGATTCTAGATCGATTTCCCGTCGCGGAAATCGGGTTCGAGTTCTCTCCCACACCTCGCAACGAATATTTGCAGGAGTTTGCCAAATCATTTCTGGGGGAAAGGCCCACGGGAAGATTCCGCATTTCGCGAACGGCCTTTCTTGAGAAATGCCCGAAGTTGTACCATGAAGTCGGAATCCCCGATGAAATCGACCATGAGTGATCACCGCGAACGGCTTGCCCAGTGTTTTTCTTTGGTATTCCCCGACATCAATGTGCCTGCGGTGTACTTGGCAAGTGCTTCTTCGGTGGCGGCGTGGGATTCCATGACCGCGATCATCCTGGCCAATGTGATCGAGGAGGAGTTTCATGTGAAACTCGACTACGACGTTTTGCCGGACCTGGTGTCTTTTGATTTGATCCTGGACTACCTCGACCGCGGCGACCCGAAGAACAACCATGGAATTTCCTGAGGCGATTGTCCGACCGGCAGCGGCGCTGCGAGTGGGGTTGACTGCGGAGTTTGAGCGGGAAATCAGCGAGGCCGATGTCGCTGAGTTTGCCCGAAACAGCGGCGACCTGAACCCCCTGCATACCGACGTTGAATATGCCCGTTCCACTAACCTTGGCGCCTGTGTGGTGCATGGCGCGTATCAGGTGGCGCTGGCTTCGGCGATGGCGGGAATGCACTTACCGGGTAGAAACAGCCTTCTGGTTTCCTACAACGCGCAGTTTCTCCGTCCGCTCTATTTTCCGTGCCGGGTGGTAGTTCGAGGTGAGATTACGGCGTGGGACGCGGACAATGTGCGGGGCAGTGTCAAGGTCATGGTTGATGAATTAAAGGGTGGAAGTAGTGTCAGCTACATTCATGTGGGCTTCACCTGCCACGAAAGCGCGGCGAAGGCGATCCATCCCCCTGCGATCAAGGCGCGATCCGCGGTTGCTGGCGACGCCAAGGTGGTGCTGGTGACGGGGGCTGCGGGAGGGATGGGATCGTACCTGGTCCGGGAACTGGCTCGGGATTACTCCATCTTGGCGTTAGTGAATCGCCGCCCGCTACCGTCTGAACTGGCGGAGAATCCGCGCGTCCATCCGATCAAGGTTGATCTGTCGGAAACCGATTCGGCAGCGCGGATCGAAGAAATGCTCGACGGTCGTCGACTGTTGGGAATTGTTCATGCCGCGTGGCCAGGACTGTTGCACGGTGGGCTGCTCTCGGTGTCGAGACAGGCTCTGGAACAGCAAATGTCGTTCGCGGTGTATCGCACCATCGAGCTGGCGCGAGTGCTGGTGGACAGGGGCGAGGACGAAGGTGCGCGTCTGATTGTTCTGGGCTCCATCGCCGGTGTGCAAAAGCCGTCGTTAAATACGGCGGCCTACTCTCTTGCCAAGGCCTCGTTGGAACACACGGTTAAGCTGCTGGCGCCGGAACTGGCTCTGAAGAAGATCACCATCAATGCGGTTTGTCCTTCGTTCGTGGCGGTTGGCATGAACGCGCAGGCGAGCGAACGGCAGCGGCTTACGGCCAAGGCTTCCGTGCCGCTGGGCCGCCTCTGTGAGGTTGCGGATGTCGTCGGGGCAGTCCGCTTTCTGTTTTCCAAAGATGCGTCATTTCTCACCGGACAGACCATCGTCCTGTCGGGCGGGCAACTGTGATGGGGCGACTCCGCGGCGGCTTCATTCCGAGGACCTGCCTTTCGAGGACATGCCTTTGCCAGCCATGACCGCCACCTTCCGAGCCACTGCACTCGACGATCTCCCGGCCCTGGCGAAATTCCTTATCCGCGTGTACGGGTTTGACCCCGCCGACCATCACGCCGATCCGCGCTTGCTCGAGTGGAAGTATCTGAGCCCGAGCGTCGGGCGCGATGCAAATCGCAGCTACCTGATCGAGACCGACGGGAAGATCATGGCGCACTGCGGGATTTGCCCGGTGACGTTTCGTCGGCCCGACGGAAAAATCGTGCCGAGCGCGACGATGATGGACTGGGCCGCCGACTCTTCCGCGCCGGGAGTGGGAGTAAGGTTATTTCGCAAGCTGATGGCAATGTCCCCGACGTCTTTCGTGGTTGGGGGCGCACCCGCCACCCGCCTGATTGTCCCAAGAATCGGATTCCGGTCCGTGGGAGAAGCGCTGACTTACAGCGTCTGGCTGCGCCCCTGGCGTGAGTTCCGGGAGCGTCCGCAAACAAGAGGGTCGGCTCTGCGATTGCTGCACGGACTGACCCATCCCGCGCGGAATCGCAAGCGAGCGACCGCGGGATGGGATTCGATCGCGATCGATCAATTTGACGATTCGCTGTTGCCGGTATTGAACGGCACCAAACGCTCGTGGACGTTTTGCCAGCGGAGCGTCTCGGACTTAAACCACCTGCTGAAGTGTCCTCACCTCAAGATGCAAGGATATTTATTGAGGAGCCACGGCCGCCTCCTGGGGTATTTCGTTATTGGCACGATGGAGTGGGAAGCCAGACTGCTGGACATGGTGGTCGATTCGGCGGATGAGAAGGACTGGAACGTCGCCTATGCGATGGCGACCGTGGCGGCCCAGGCTGACCCAGCGGTGTGCCGCGTACGCCTACTCTCCACGGTTCCGATTCTGAGCCGGGCATTGGTGTGGAACGGTTACTGGCGTCAGTACAAGGAACCCATCGTGCTTCACGATCCAGACGATGTCCTGGGTCGAGCGTTGCCAGCCAGTCTCCAATTACTGGACAACGATTCTGGTTATTGAACGACGCAATGGGCAATCGCTGGGAGCATCGCAGCGGCAAGTCACATCGCGGCTGCGATACACTTCTTCGGGACTCATCGAGATACTCACTTAGAAGCAAGTATGCGATTCGTTAGTTCCGCTCTCAAGTACGTCGTCTTTCCAAGCCTGGCGCGGAGCGGGTACCTGCGCTGGTCCGCCGGCGCTGGTCCGGCGATCGTGACCTACCATGGCGTGTTCCCGGTCGGATACAAAGTCAGGGACGGAGCTTTGGACGGCAATCTGGTGCATGCGCATGCGCTGCGACGACAGCTACGGCTGCTAAAGAGCTACTACAACGTAGTCACGCCCGAAGATTTCCTCCGTTGGTCTGAGGGGGATTTATCGCTTCCCTCGCGTTCGATCTTGCTGACCTGCGACGACGCCCTGCGAAACACTCTGACGGAAATGGTCCCACTGCTCCAGGAGATGGGCCTGTCTTGCCTCTTCTTCGCAACCGGTGCGTCCGCCGAAGAGACGCCATCCATGCTTTGGTACGAGGAACTCTACCTGATGCTGCTCGACGCCAGCGGACCCATTTCTCTGAGCATCCCAGAGGCTGGTGTTCGCCTTGAACTGA
>JAYUJG010000048.1:0-10422 GCA_043765355.1 Acidobacteriaceae bacterium
AGGGTAAAGTGATTGTTATCTCGCCTTTCTCATCAACCTGGCGAATGATATCTGCCACCTCCAACCCCGAATACCCCCTCGTGAGCAGCCAACCACGAAGTTTAAACTCACTCGGCTCGGTCATTGGCTCGGCAGTGAGCGCGAGGTTGAAGACCTTGTATCCCTTCACGATTTTGATCTCGTCTCCAGTCATCTGCGCTTGCCCTTGGCGGCAAGGGGTCACTGTTCATCCGGAAATTGAGCCTCCATGCATCTCAACATCCACAGGATCGCGGCAGCTATTGAGGTTGAAAGTGCCGGGGTTCTTTCCGCTTTTCGCTCCCACTCGTTCACGGCCTGGGTGAAGCTGTTGGCGATTTCTACGGCGTCGTTTGGAGAGTAGTCTGGTTGATCTTCACAAACGTCAAGCGTGACCGACATGGAGTTTGCAAAAAATTGTTCCGTCAATTGTTTTCAAGCATTCCTTCACTTTCCATGATGACCCATTTGAGAGAGCGTCAGCATAACACGGTGACCTGTCGTTCGTTTGGCGGCGATTTTCTCCAAGTCTTACGTCCCCTGCTACAATCGCTAGCTCCATGATTCAAGGGAACTTCCTGTCCCACACTAACGTACTTCTCCTGTGCTGTTAAAAGCCGTGCGGCGGACAGTCGGTTTCTAGCATTCACGTAAAGGCTCGCGGAGTTTGGTTTTGGATGATGCCCAGGTTGTCGGATTGCTGGTCCGTCGCTGCGTCTCGGGTGATGCCGCGGCTTGGGAAGAGATTGTTCAGCGCTATCATCGGCGCATCTACAACGTCTGCTACCGGTTTGCTGGGGACTCCGACAACGCCCAGGACCTCACCCAAGAGGTCTTTATCAAGATGTACCGGACTTTGAATACCTATGACTCGGGCAAGGGCGCGTTTATGACCTGGGTCACTACCATCACTCGCAACCTTCTGGTGGATCATTTCCGCAAATCTAAAGGCGATCGGATCACGGATTCGCTCGATTCTGCGCCTTCCGAGCACGAGGATGCGCAGCCGCTGAGCGAGCAGATTGCCGACCGTTCGTTACCTCCGGATGCCGCGGTGCAGGGGCGGGAAATGCGGGAAATGGTGCATTTGGCGCTGCAAAAGCTGTCTCCAGAGCTGCGGGAGGCTGTGATTCTAAGGGATTTACAGGATATGGACTATCGCGAGATTGCCACGGCTTTGAGGGTTCCCGAGGGGACCGTCAAGTCTCGAATTAACCGGGGACGAGCGGAACTAGCGCGACTCCTACAACGTACATATAGGCAGGTGATCTGATGCCAGACCAGGGAAAACACGGGATGGAATGCACCGAATTCGAAGCTTTGCTTAGCGATGCGATGGACGGTGGGATTGACCATCAAGGCGCGCTGAGCGCGGCTCGAAAAGAGAGTTTCGAGGCGCACCGGCGAGTCTGCTCGGTCTGCGGTCCGCTGTTTGCGGAGGCGCAGGCGGGGCGGGAATGGCTCCGGTCGCTCGAGGCGGTCGAGCCTCCGGTGCATCTGGTGCACAACATTCTGGTGGCTACCAGCGGAGTGCTGAGCACTCGATCGCAGCGAGTTACTGCCGATGGCAGGACCACTCCTTTTGGAGAACGGCTGCGAGAGCACTGGGATTCGTTTTTTGCGCCGGTATTTGCCTTTGTGCGCCAGCCGCGCTTCGTGATGTCGTTCGGGATGATCTTCTTCTCGTTTTCGCTGGCTTTGAACGTGGCGGGAGTGAAGCCGGCGGACGTAGCCAAAGTCGATCTGCGGCCTACGGCTTTGCGGCACGCTTACAATGATGCGCAAATTAGGGTGGTGAAGTATTACGACAATATTCGGTTCGTGTATGAAATCGAATCGAAGGTGCGCGAGCTGAAACGGGCGAACACTCCCGCCGAGCCGGGTCCTCAACAACAGAAAGAAAATCGGAAGAACGATACCAGCGGACAACCAGAGCAGAGACAGGATCGCAATTATTCCCAGGAATATAACCAGCCGGTGTTAGCCGCGCTGCGGGATGCTTCTCCTGCCGTGACGGTGAATACAAATCGGAGGTTCGTATGAATTGCGCCAATCATGCTGACGCGTCAGCAGTGGCCTATTGCCGCACTTGCGGAAAGGCACTGTGCGCGAACTGTACACGCCCCGTGCGGGGCGTGATCTATTGCGAGGATTGTCTCGGAGCGAAGATGGAAGGAGTTCCGGCGGGGACGGCAGGATTTGCTCCCGGCGCGATTCCTACAACACCGGGGACGGCGGCACCTGGCGTTTTTGCTGTGAATGCTGGACCGAACCCCACCGTCGCTGGAATTCTAGGCGCGATTCCTTTCGGAATCGGCGCGGTGTACAACGGACAATACGCCAAAGGCCTCGCATTCCTCGGCATCTTCGCTCTCCTGATCGCGGGTTGTAACTCCGGTGGCGACGCGCTGCCCGCAATCAGCGGGATTGGAATCGCATTCCTGGTGTTGTACGGCATCTTCGACTCCGTGCGCTCGGCACGAGCCATCCAAGCGGGCCTGCCCGCTCCTGATCCCTATGGTCTTGCCACAGCGTTCGGTGGCGGGCCAAAGATCGACAGCAGCAAGATCCCGGTCGGTGCCATCGTGCTGATCTTAGTGGGATTGCTGTTCCTTCTGAACACAATGGGACTAAATTTCGGATTCGACAATTTCTGGCCGCTAATCCCGATCGGGCTCGGCGGCTGGCTGTTCGCACGTAATTGGGGCTTGCTCCCAGGAGGCTGTGCGGGCTGCCAGTGTGCACGTTGCCGCTCCCGACGGATCATGGGACCGGCGATGCTTTTGACCGTTGGCATCTTGTTGCTGCTGCAAATCAGCCTACATGGGCCCGGATTTCATCAAACCTGGCCAGTGATTTTGCTGGTGATCGGCGGCATCAAGTTGATGCAGGGAAGTGCGTCGCTAGAGGGACACATTGCTCCAGGCGGGCCGGGAATGAGTCCGCCGGGAGTGCCGATTCCTCCGGTGCCACCGGTGCCACCAGCGCCACCGTCATCCGTTCCACCAGTGGATCCGACCAGTGAGGTGAACCATGGCTAGTCCAGTGATGAATGGTATGAATCCGCCGCTTCCTCCGCGTCCGCCGCATCGTTCGATTGCCGGGCCTGTCGTGCTCATCCTGATGGGCGTGCTGTTCCTGCTCGGGACGATGGGAGTTCTCGATACCCACCGATTAGGCTTGCTGTTCGCTCACTACTGGCCGGCCCTGTTGATCCTGTGGGGCGTCATTAAGTTGATCGAATACGAACAGGCCAAACGCTGCGGGCAGACGGCGCGTGGCATTGGAGTGGGTGGTGTTTTCCTGATGATCTTTCTGATCGGCTCGGGATTGATCGCCAGTCAGATCGCCCGTTTGGATTGGAACAACATCCGGGAGCACACTCACTTCGGCGAGGATGAAGACTGGGACAAGTTTTTGGGTGGGCCGACATTCAACTACAGCGACGAGCTTAGCCATGAGATTCCGGCGGGGAGCACGCTCAAGCTCGATGACGGCCACGGCACGGTGACGATCAATGTTGGCGACGGCAAGGCGATCAAGGTTTCCGTGCGCAAGACGGTGCGGGCCGAAAAACAAGAGGACGCGGACCGTTACAACAGCAAGACCAAGCCGCAGCTTACCGTGGTCGACAAGGTAATTACGCTGAACGCCAACACGGAGAGCGCGGGCGACAAGGGCGTGACCACCGACATGGATATCTATGTGCCGGCGAATACGGTGCTCTCGATCACCTCGAGTCGAGGCAATCTGACCATCTCGGGGATGTCGAGCAACGTTGAGATCAATCATCGTCGCGGCGAAGTCAACATTAACGACCACACCGGGAACGTCGTGCTGAATCTGGATGGAAGTTCAGTGCGACTGGGACAGGTGAAGGGCGATGTGACGATTCAAGGGAAAGCGAACGAAGTGGCGGTGGAAGATGTGGATGGTGCGGTGCACCTGAACGGCGAGTTTGGGGAGAGCGTCCGGCTGGTACGGGTCAGCAAGACTGTGAGCTTCAAGTCGTCGCGCACGGATATGGAGTTTGCGCGGTTGGATGGGCGGCTGGATCTGGATTCCGGCGACCTGCGAGCGGATTCGCTTCTTGGGCCGATGCGGCTGACGACGCGGTCGAAGGATATCGTGTTGGAAGGTTTGTCGGGCGATCTGCGATTGGAAGATGAAAACGGGACGGTCGAAGTCGGACTGCACAAGCCGGGGAATATCCAGATCGACAATCGCAAGGGCGATGTGCAGGTCACGATTCCTCCGAATACGGCGATCAAGGTTGAGGCGCGGACGCGCGAGGGAGAGATCGAAAGCGACTTTGACGAGATCAAAGTAGACAATCGCGAGCATGAGTCGAGCGCCAGCGGATCGATTGGAACGAACGGGCCGCGGCTGGCGATGAATTGCGAAAAGGGAACGATTGAGATTCGCAAGGGGACCGTTGCAGTGCTGCCCGCTGCGCCGCCGGTACCTCCGGTTGCTCCGAAGCCAGGGAAAGCGGCGAAGGCGCTGCCGGCTCCGAAGGCTACGCCGGTGGAGAGTGAGAATTAGCATTCAGCACTCAGCATTCAGGTAAAGCCGATGAGACTGACGCTTCGCCCAGCGCGAAAGCTCTACCACGAAGGGCGCCAGGTAGTTCGAAGGAAAACACGACCGAGGCGAATCGAGAATGCTGAGTGCTGAATGCTATTACGCGGGCGCTGGGTTCATGCGGCGGGCTTTCGGAATTTCCCCCACTGAGCCATATACCCGACTTTGCGAATTTCGATGACTTCAAAGAATGGAATCGAGTTGAAGTCTCGTAAATGACTATGCGGACTGGTGCGTTTTTGGTTGAGACCAATTCGTTCCAGAAGCTTGCAGGCCCAATCCATGTGAGGTACCGGCGAGGTCAGAAACATCCGACCACCCGGGCGCAGAAGCGCGAATACCTCGGAAAAACGATCAATGTGTTCGATCAGTTCGAAAGCAACGATCAGGTCGAACGATTCAGGCTTCAAGCCCAATTGCGGCCAGTTGCGGATATCGCCAACCACATCCGCGCCCGGCATCACGTCAAGTCCGGTGTTATTGAGAAGTCCTTGTGTCCGGAGTTGACGGCCCAGCCATCGATCGGCGCAGCCGACTTCAAGAATCCTCGTCTCCGGCGTCACGTCGGCAAAGAAATAGTCGAGCTTCTTCCTTCGGGCAAGTTGGCTTAGAACAGGCATACCCCTCTTGACAGCCGGGTGAAGATGTCTTGTATGACGACCCACGGTATAGCGCTGAGAACTGCGATGTCAAGGTAAGAGGACAGCTTTTGGCTCTAAGCTCTTGGCCAAAAGCCAAGAGCCAAAAGCTGAGAACTTAGCGCTGGGTTATAATTTCCGCCACCGATGAATCTGGCCTCTGGTACTAAGCTTGGTCCATACGAAATCGTTTCTCTTTTAGGCGCTGGCGGCATGGGCGAGGTGTATCGGGCCCGTGATTCGCGTCTTCGACGCGATGTTGCCATCAAAGTCTTGCCGCAAGCCCTTTCTCTTGATGCCGACCGAATGCGGCGCTTTGAGCAGGAAGCTCTCGCCACTGCTGCCCTGAACCATCCCAATATTCTTGCGGTATTCGATATTGGCACCAGCGAAGGCTCGCCTTACGTTGTGTCTGAGTTGCTCGAGGGCGAGACGATGCGGGAACGCCTCCGCACCGGCGCGGTTCCGGTGCGCAAGGCTCTCGACTACGCGATGCAGATCGCGCATGGGCTGGCTGCGGCGCATGAAAAGGGGATTATCCATCGCGACCTGAAGCCGGAAAATCTTTTCGTCACGAAAGATGGGCGCGTCAAGATACTGGACTTCGGATTGGCGAAGCTGACGCAACCCGACGCCGCGTCGTCGTCATCATCATCGTCCCGCACCTCGGCAGCGACCATCAGCGACCACGGTACTGAGGTGGGTGTCGTGATGGGGACGGCGGGATATATGTCTCCGGAGCAGGTGCGCGGAATGACGCTTGATCCGCGGTCGGACATATTTAGTTTTGGGGCGATTTTATACGAGATGCTTTCGGGCAAGCGGGCGTTTCATGGGAACACGCCAGCGGATACGATGAGTTCGATTCTGAAGGAGGAACCTGCGGAATTTGCGGAAACGAATCGCAATGTTTCTCCGGCGCTCGAGCGCATTGTGCATCATTGTCTGGAGAAGAATCCGGAGTCGCGTTTTCATTCGGCTAGCGATATTGCTTTTGATTTGGAACATCTTTCCGGACTGTCTGGAAGTTCGGCGCGAGTTGCGGCGGCGGCAGGCATCGCTCCTGGCAGGCGGCGGTTGTTGATCGGCGGCGCGGCAGCTTTGGCCCTGGCCGGCTTAGTGTATGGGCTCGGCTGGTGGACGGGAAGAGGCGGTGGGCACGCGGCTCTGGCCGAGTATCAGCAGATTACATTCCGTACGGGCTCTATCGGCAATGCGCGATTTACGCCTGACGGCAGCATGGTTTATAGCGCCTCGTGGGAGGGCGGAGAGAACCAGCTGTATATGTCGCGCGTGGACGATCCGGGCTCTCGCGAATTGGGAATCAAGGATGCCGAACTGCTTTCGATTTCCAAGAGCGGAGAAATGGCGATTCGGATCAACACGGTGGTGCACGGCGGATATGCGCTGAGCGGGACGCTGGCGCGGGTTCCGCTGAGTGGGGGAACGCCGCGTGAAGTGCTGGACAATGTTGGAGACGCCGACTGGTCCGCGAACGGCGAGAGTCTGGCCGTGGTCCGCTACGTTCCGGAAAACAATCATTGGCGTCTGGAATATCCGATCGGCAAGGTTTTGCTTGATGGCATCAACTGGATCAGTCACCCGAAGATTTCGCCGGATGGCAAGTGGATTGCTTTTGCCGATCATGAGAATCCTGACGGCGACGACGAGGGTTCGCTGGCGGTGATTGGAGCGGACGGGCAAGAAAAAGAAAGAAAACTTTCTTCCGGCTGGACCTCACTGGAGGGCGTTCTCTGGTCTCCGTCGGGCGATGAGATCTGGTTTACCTCAACCAACACCGGCCAAGCCGCCAACCCGCGCGCCGTAACCCTCTTGGGCAAGCTGCGGACGATCACGAACGTGCCCGGAGGCATGTGGCTGCAAGATCTGCGGAATGGCACTGTGCTGACTGTCGCCAACCACACACGGCTTGGCATCCGGGGAATGGCGCCGGGCGGCAAAGAGGAACATGAACTGGGGTGGTTCGGATGGTCGGAGCTGCGCGACATCAGCCGCGACGGCCACAAGATCGTGTTCGACGAGGAAGGCGACGGTGGTGGGCCGAACTACACCGTGTTTTTGCGCGATACCGATGGGTCGCCTCCCGCGCGCACAGGAGAAGGTGACTCCATGGCCATCTCGGCCGATGGGAAATGGGTAATCACGAAACCGGCGAAGGGCGGACCGCTCAGCCTGGTGCCAACGGGAGCGGGCGAGTCCAGGCGGCTCACCCACGATTCCGTGAGCTACAGCGAGGCCCGGTTTCTTCCGGATGGCAAGCGGCTGCTGGCCTCGGGTATTGAAGCCGAGCACGGTGGGCGCGATTACATGATCGATCTGAGCAATGGAGATTCGAAGGCCATTACTCCCGAGGGCGTTGCTGGCGTGATAGTTTCGCCGGACGGCAATAACGTGGCGGTGCGCGGACCCGATGGAAAACGCGGGATATGGCCGCTCGAAGGGGGCGGTTTCCGTCCGATACCGGGGCTTGAGTCAGGCCATAGGATCATTGGCTGGACGCCGGACGGCGAGTCGGTATATGTGGCTCCAATCCGACGGGGCGCATCAACCCAGAAATCCGTACCGGTTTCTCGCGTAAGTATACAGACCGGAAAAATGGAGCCGTGGAAGACATTCGGGAACGAAACGGGCGCGGGGGCGTCGAGTGTGGGTGCACCTCATCTTTCGAGCGATGGCAACGCGTATGCCTATCCTTACGTGCGCATCTTGTCGGAGGCTTATGTGGTTACGGGGTTGAAGTGAGGCCGCGATTTGGAGGCCGTACTGCCTGTTCTTACCCTCGACTCATGCCGATGAGTCGAATAGGCGAACCACATGATTAAGAAGCTACAGGTAATCTTGCAGGACTCCGAGTACAGGAAAATCCGGCGTCTGGCGCGTACGCGTGGGATGTCGCTCGCGGAGTGGGTTCGACAGGCGCTGGATTCGGCCCGACAGAAGGAGGCTTTGGACGATGACAGTACAAAACTCGAAGCAATCCGCGCTGCCGCACGGCACGAGTTTTCAGTGTGCGATGTCGACTGCATGCTGGCGGAGATCGAAAGCGGGTATATTGCGGGTCGCCAACCTTGATTCTGTGTTCGATAGTTTTCCGGGGACTACGTGTTCGCCCGGTGGCAGCTAGCGGTTCGGCAAGGGGCTACGGAAAAGGTTGAGATTCGAGTCCGGCCGCCCCAAAGGGCGGTCCGTGTTCCCGGACTTCCGGTATCGCTAAAGCGATACCCTGATACGAATCTCTTTTCGTCGCGAGTCTTTTTCCGCAGCTCCCAACAAACAACAGCTTCAGTTTTAGCTGAATGCCGAATGCTGAATGCTGACCGCTTTACTGGTTAATATCCTGCTTCGATTCCAACCGCTTCACCAGACCATCCACGTAGACTTTCTGATTGTCCGGGGCGCTGGCGAGAGCTATTTTCATTTCTTTCGCGGCGTCGTCGAACTTGCCTTGCGCGCAGTACATCCGAGCGAGACCGGAGTGCACGAACCACTGGTCGGGATGCTTCTTCGCGTTCTCACGGAAGATCACGAAGGCTTCTTCGTTCTTCTTTTCACCCTGCAACCCACGGGCGAAGACATGGATCTGCAATGGGCTGGCTAGATCGAGGGCTTTTTTCTGCGCTGCTGCGGCGGCGTCTTTGCGGTTGAGGGCGGCCAGAACTTTTGACTTGGTCAGCTCATTGTCGTAGCGGTCTTCGTTTTCGATGGACTTTTCGGCATACTTCAACGCGTCATCGAGCGCAATTTTTTCCGTGAGCATATAGTTGGCGGCGTCGTCCCCGCTTATCCAGGTGTACTGCGACAGATTGCGGAGTTGGTTCTTCAGGCTGGCCAGCACTACGTCATGAACGTCGACGGAAATCTTGAACGGGACGGCGATCTTCTCCCATTCCAGAGTCGCAACGGCGGAGTTTGCCTGCACGTCGTCGAAGTCGTAGGTCAAGGCGGTGTGCATGTCGGCCGGTCTCGACTTTACGGTTACGCGTAATGCGTCTTCGGCTTCGTTGTAGGTGAACGATCCCCAGGACGTCGAGTTCTTCGAAAAAATAATCGTCCACGAGTCGGCGGTGGGAATCATATGCAGCCCGTAGGTGCCTTTGTCGAGCGGCTTGCCTTCGATGGTGACCGGATCGCTAAACGTGATGGTCGTGTTTTCGTTGGCTCCGGCGCGCCAGACTTTGCCGTAGGGAACCAGCGCGTCCCAGACTTTGCGATCGTTTACCAGCGGGCGGTGGTAGTTGATCGTGATGTCGGTCATGCCGACGCGCTGTGAAATGTTGGCGTGCTGGCTGGGGCGGGGAAGGTCGAGTACAAACGATTGCGCCGGGCTCAGGCCCGACGTGGCTGCCATCAACAGGCAGAACAGAAATGCTCTTGCGGCTCGTCGAAACATTGCGATGTCTCCTTTAGGTGCAGGGTGAGTGGGTTCCAATCTTGACGAAACGGGTGCCCGACTAGGGGCACAATCCTGGTCGGGTGGTTAGACGCGGGAGCATTGTTGTGGTGAGCAGAGGGGGTGGAGCGTGGCTTGGGGGGAATGGGCGTATTTCAGTGTCGGTGGCATCCCACCCTTTGCGCGCAAAACGCGCAAAAGGATGGGGCACCCCGCTGTGCTTTTTTTGCGGAACTTCGTTGGCCGCTAACGCGTACCACACAACAGCATGAGAATGCTTATCGAAATCGTGCGGCAGTCGCTGGCCACGCTTTGGGCGCACAAGCTGCGGTCGTTTCTGACCATGTTCGGGATTGCCTGGGGCGTGGGATCGCTGCTGCTGCTGGTGGGGCTGGGCGAAGGCTTCCGCAGCGGTCAGGCTAAACAGCTTAAGAATCTTGGGCAGGACATCATGTTTACGTTCCCGGGGCGCACTCCGGCAGTCGAGGGGAGCACGCAGTCGGGGCGCACCTACCACTTCACCTATGCGGATTACCTTGCGATTCGCAGCGAGGCGCGGTCGATCAAGACCATTTCGCCGGTGCTGAATCGCGAGGATATTCGGGCGGTCAGCGATTACGGGTCGACCAACGGGCAGGTATTCGGCGTTGCGCCGGAATATAACCAGATACGGAATATTCCGGTGGGGCCCGGGCGCTGGTTGAACGATCAGGACAACGCGGAGACGCGGCGCGTGGCCGTGGTCGGCTGGGAGCTGCTGAAAAATATATT
>JAYUJG010000049.1:0-2995 GCA_043765355.1 Acidobacteriaceae bacterium
TTGGTCACGCTGGACGCAGTTGCGCTTTTCAGCCCGGGTTCAACCTCGACGACTTTCAATATGACGGTCTGGGGCAACTCGATGCCGACGGCTTTGCCATCGAAGAACTCGACTTTAATTTGGAGATTCGAGGTCAGGTAATCGACGGCGTCGCCGAGCGTTTCGCGGGTCAGGTGGGTCTGCTCGTAGTTTGAGGTGTCCATGAAATAGTAGCTGTCGCCGTCGGCGTAGAGGAATTCCATGTTGACCTCGTCGACGTTCACCTTTTCGATGGGGTCGGGAGAGCGGAAACGGTGCTCGAACATGGCGCCGGTGCGCAGGTTGCGGAGTTTGGCCTGGATGAAGGCGCGGAGGTTGCCCGGGGTGCGGTGCTCGACGCTGAATACGGAATGCAGGTCATTGTTGTGCTTGATGATCATGCCGGGACGGAGTTGGGTGGCTGGAATCGACATTGCTGGTTTAGATCTCCTTCAGTCTGCTAGGAATTCTGGGCAGCAGGGCAGGGTCGCGAAGGCTTCCGCCGCACTTGGACGAACAGCTCATTTTACACAGGCAGGGAGGGTTCTGGGAACCGGGTAAGGCAATCGGGCCATCTCCCCATCGGGTCATCGGGCGATCGGAAAGTTTTTGATTCTCGATGACCTGATGGCCCGATCATTCGATCATTGCTGCATTGGTCTAAAATAGACAGGAGTCGGGAGGTTAGTATGCGCACGGGAAAATACGAGAGTTCGGGCGGTGCCACTGGCACCGCCGTCACTTTTTTGCTGATCGGCCTGGGTGTGGGGGCCGCGCTTGGTCTGTTGCTGGCTCCGAAGACCGGGAAGCAGTTGCGGAGAGACCTGGGGCGATCCTATGACGAGGCGTTGGAAACGGCATCGGACTGGTCCGAGGAAGCGAGAGAGCGCATTGAGGACGTGGTTGAAAAAGGCGGCGACTTTGCCGACGAGATGCGGGCCAAGGCAAAGCCGCTGAGCGATTTGCTGCGGCGCTCGTAGGGGGCGAGCGGTCGTTAGTTGCGTCGTTGTCGTTGTCGTTGGCGTTGGCTGCGGAAAGTGGTTTCACGTGCTTGAAGCGCACCTCGGGCGCTAAAGCGCGGGCCCTTTCAAAGAGTTACGGCACGACTGAAGTCGTGCCCTTCCTGTTCGTCGGGGCGCGTGCATTTTTCCGCGGCCCGCTCGCGGTGCCAAAGCGTAGAGGGGTTACGGTTCGGGCTGAGTTTCGTCTTCGAGAGTGCGTTTCTTCTTGTGCACGCTGCGGATGACTACGCCGACGGAGACGCGGAAGTTGTCCTGCTTTTGCTTGGGCTGCTGCGAAAAAGCGGTGCCAGTCTGGAGGTAGTCGGCCTTGAGACGCAACGCGAAGCGCGGATTGATTTTGTAATCGAGGCCGCCGCCGGCTACGAGAGCTCGGCCAGTTCCGATTTCCGTGAAGCTTTGCCCCTGGGCACTGGCCTCGCCGCGCGTGCCTTGATGTCCATACAGCAGCTCGCCAAACGGCCTCCAGCGCTCACTCTTGCGGCGAGAGAACTGCGCGCCAAACAGGAAGTTGTATTCTCGCGTCGCCACGTTAAAGGTGGCGCCTCCTGGACAGAACTGTCCGCAGGTGGGGAATGGAGCGGGCACGGCCGATGGAATCTTGGAAGTCCCAAAGTATTGGCCGCCCTCGACGATGAACCCCAGCCAATGAGTTGCGTTGAGTCCGAGTGCGACGTCCCAGCCGGGCAGCCCTGCCCAGTGCCCTGCGTTGAATAGTCCTGCCTCGGCGTACGATCCGCCCACGAAGAACTCGACCCGCGGAAATTGGATTGGCGGCGCGGTGTTGGAGGGCGGAGTTGGAATCGTGGCCGCTTCAGGGATCGCCTCAGTTGGAGGGGCTGGCGCTGGAGCCTGCGCCGATGACATCACCGAGAGCGCCGCCGCGACTGCCAAAACACCCAGGTATTTCCTCACGAATCCTCCTTGCAACAATTTCTTACGATGGTCTGGCTTCGGCGGAACCGCTTCGCGGCTCATGCTTTTGATTGTCGACCCAAGAGCAACTCATTCTGAGCTTTAGCGAAAACGATCCCCGCCGCAAGTCTCACTGTGTACGCGTGACCGGTTTGCCATAAACCGTAGTGTAGTGCAGCCGGATATCTCCGCACGTTCCCTGCTCGGGCGAATAGACAACGCAGGTGTCAAAGGGGCGCGAATATACGTGCAGTGACACGGCGCGCTGGTTTGCTTCGCGCGGATTCACCACGCGGTGGACCGGCTCCCGCGGATCGACGGCGCAGGGATTGGCCGCTGTCAGCTCCACAGTGTTAGATGCAAGCAGGTGGCACTTACCGGCGTCGATATCCTGAAATCCGACATTAAAATTTTCGACCAGCAGCTTGCCGACGGGCGCGGCCATCCAGCAATTCTGGTCGCGATGATTGTGCACGGAGCTGCTCTGGCCAATGTCCCAGCAAATCGCGATCAGTTCATAGATATCCGTTTTGTCGATCAGGTTGCGAGTGTAGTGCTGGCGGTCCCAACATAAATAGGATGCGAGGCTGAGTTCGTCGACCGGCAGCCGCGTGAGCAACGACAGGACCTGCTGGGTGGTATCGAAGGCGGATTTGGGGAAGGCGTGCAGTTCCCGGACCAGTTCGTCAATGGGGACTCGCGGGGCTGTTCGTTCACTCATAAGCTGTGCCTTTAACGGATGTATCCGACAAACTATTGAGTATATCGCGTGTGGCGGCTGGGATTGCATTTGGAGGAGCGGCGAGGTAGTGCTCAGTTTCAAGTTCGAGGCGGCCCGAGAGAACTTAACCGCAAAGTTCGCAAAGGATTCGCAAAGTGCGCGAAGTAAAATACGCATGATGGAAATCAAATTGACGGAAATTGAAGTCCGGGTGCTGGGATCGCTGATTGAGAAAGACATCACGACGCCGGAATATTATCCGCTGTCACTGAACGGGCTGGTGAATGCTTGCAACCAGAAAACGAATCGCGAGCCGGTGATG
>JAYUJG010000050.1:0-3061 GCA_043765355.1 Acidobacteriaceae bacterium
AGGGGTCGCCGCCGCCCGTTCCATGTGATTCGGCAGAGTCTTGTACATCGGTTTGGCGTCGAGAATACGTGGATACTGTGTTTCCTGGGCGAAGGCAACACTGGCGCAAGCCAGCACGAGAATTGCCGCAAGACACTTGCTCATACTTTTCCCTGCTCCTGAAAGATTGGAATTGCCCTGTTTCCGACAGGGCGAACGTTGGGGGATCGCGGGGCGGCCGAACCAACGACCGTGTTGGGTATTCTTGTGGAGTTGCGTGCGCAAGTCAACCGACTCAGGTAAATAGTTTGTCTATTTTTCAGCGGAACTTAGTCTTTGAGTGGAACCATGGTTCGATCGCCACGGCAAAAAGTTGCCACTTTCAGCAGGCGTCCGGGCGCCTGTGGCATGGTCATCACCGGTCCGTAGCAATACACGGCGTGCCCGGTCGCTGCGAAGTACCACTGCCCTCCCTTTTTATTCGCCGAGGGCTGGTTAGGGGCGGGCACAAGCTGCGCTGGGGGCGTCAGCTTTGGGACAGGAAGCGACAGGATCAGAGCCAGGGCCAGGGACTTCATGATTAGGGTCTCACTTGCTGGCGGCCTCCACAAAGCCGCCTCTCCACAGAACTGCTCTTGCGTCGGCGCCGCTGGCGTGTGCCCGCGGGAATGCGATCCGTTAGATCACTCGCGTCGAACGCCGCACATCCTCTAAATCCGACGCCGGCTGGCTGGGAACTTCCTTCGTGACGTGCGCTGATTTTCCGGGCCGCTTCGCGTCTTTGTCTGATGCCTTCGGAGCCGCCGTCGTGCTGGCCGCCGCTTCTCTATTTTTATCTTTGCCATCCGCGTGGACGGATGACTTGTCGACCGAATGTTTGCCGTCGTCCCGCGCCAGCTTGTCCTTCAGCGTGGCTAGCTGTGTACTGTCCTTCATCATTTCCTTGATCAGACTGCGCTGCGATTCGATGGTCTGTCCCTGCTCAAACACCAGCATGGTCAAAATTCCGTAGGACACGATGAACAGAATCACCAGCAGGGGCAGGATTGCGGTAGGCCCAGAGGTTTTGCGGGAACTGATGCACTCAGCGCTGTAAATCACACTCACGGTTTTGCCCCCGAACTCGCCCCATACTCTCAGGGCTTCCCGAGGGAATAGTGCACCCGTGAAACCATACGAATGAGAGGTTGTAAGTATTTGTCAGGGATGGAGTTAGTCGCGAAAAACTGGATCCCGACCAAGCGGCAGGTGCAACCATCTGCACATTATGAGTAACGCTCCCCGCGTTACCACGGTAAGTTGAACCGGTCCAATTCGTCCGAAAGCCGCGCCAGCCAAGCCGTCTGGAAGCCTGCTAGGAACCCTCCGTAGAGACGCGGCTCGCCGCGGCTCCTGCCGCGAGCGAACGAACCCGGATTCCAAATCGGATTCGTCACGGCGGTTTTCCAAATAAAGTATTCAGCCAACACGCAGGCTCGCCAAAATCTGCCGAAACTGCTCGTCGCTCACCAGCCCCGGTTCCCCCTCAGCCGCACGCCTGACCGCAGCCTGCTTCACCGCCGCCAAGACCGGCCCGCGTTGTTCGGCCGCGATTACAACCCCAAGTTCCCGGCACTTCAGATCAATACTGTCGAGCCCGCTTTTCTTGCCGAGAACGATCCGCCGCTCCGCCTGCACAATTTCCGCCGAGTAGGGCTCGATCGCCTCCGGAATATGAAACTGGCTCGCCACCGCCCCGCTTTCGCGCATGAACAAATTTTCGCCAACCAGCGGCTTCCAGGCCTCAAGCGTGTACCCGGCAGCCCGCCGCACCACCTCCGACACCTCACGCACTTTGTTAAGATTCAGCACGACTGGAACGTCATAAAGGCAACGTAGCGCCAGTGCAATTTCTGAAATGTCGGCATTTCCCGCTCGCTCGCCCATGCCGTTAATCGTGCCCTGAATCCAGGACGCACCGCCACGCACCGCAGCCACCGCGCACGCCGTCGCCATTCCAAAATCGTTGTGCCCGTGAAAATGTACCGGCACATCCTTGCCAGCCCACGTGCAAACCTGCCGAGTCAGGTATTCCGCCGCCTCGGGTCCGCAGGCACCGATGGTATCGACGACCACCAGTTCTTTCGCCCCCGCATCGAGCGCGGACATGTACACCGTCTTCAGAAACTCCAACTCAGTGCGCGTCCCATCGACGGCAAAGAATGCCACAGTGATGTCTGCCTCGCGCGCCGCCGCAACCGCAGCGCGAATCCGCCGCAGCACTTCTTCCCGCGAAATACCATACGCCCTCAGCTTGATGTCGCTGGTGGGAGCCTCAATCACCGAGTTGCGCAGATTCAGCCGCACCAGTTCATCAACGTCGGCCTTAACCGCGCGCGAAAATCCCCATAGCTCGGCTTTGATGCCAGCCTTCTGCATGAGCTGGATCGCTTCCGCATCCTCCACCGAAACCCGCGGGAAGCCAGCCTCAATGCGGCTCACACCCAGCTCATCGAGTTTGAGCGCGATTTCAACTTTTTGCTGGGGCGAGAGCACCAACCCAACCGTCTGCTCGCCATCGCGAAGAGTGGTGTCGTAAAAGCGCACGGGCGCCTTTGGATACGCGGAGCGCACCTCGGCGCGGGCGTTCAACTCGCTGACCCAGATTTTAGAATTGTCAGTCATAGGAAAAAACCTACCACGGAGTCACGGAGAAAACCAAGAATCAAGCACTTCTCCGTGACTCTGTGTCTCCGTGGTGGAAGAGTTCTTACTTCACGTCCGGCGTAGCCATCGCCTCCGGCTTCTGGCCATACGCTTTTTCCCACGAGATCACTGAATTCCGCAGCACACCAATCTTTTCGATCTCGCATTCCATCACATCGCCCGGTTTCAAATACCACGCCTTCGGATCGCCAGAAAATGCCGCCACGCCTGACACGGTTCCTGTCGAGACCACATCGCCCGCGCTGTATCCCATCGGCGAGTAGTGTGACAGAATCTCCGGAATCTTGACTGACATTTTGCTCGAGTGCGAGACCTGCCTCGACTCGCCATTCACGCGCAGCTCCATCGCCAGATTGTGCGCGTCGGGGATCTCATC
>JAYUJG010000051.1:0-10131 GCA_043765355.1 Acidobacteriaceae bacterium
GATAGTAGGCACAACCTTTTCGTTTCCACCTTGAATATTCAGGAGCAGGTTCGCAAATGAGCTTTTTAAGGGCGGCGCGCGCCGCACTGGCTGTCACAAGTGGCGTTCCCCGGATTCTAATGGCTGTCGTTACGGTGAGTCTGGCCGGACTATTCCTCTCCTGCGGCAGCAGCGCGCACCGGCCGGCGGGTGGGCCAAATCACAGTGCTTACGTTACCCTGCCCGGTCGCGGGTCAGTGCTTCTGCTGCACGTCAGCGGAGCCACGGGAGCCATCACCGTCGGCGCGGAAACGGCGCAGGTGCAGAACACTTCGCCGAATGGCATCGCGTTGTTGCCGTCGAAAAAGTTCTTGTACGCGGTGAATACCGGCGCAAACTCCATTTCTATTTTCAGTGTCGCCAGCGACGGGACGCTGATGCTTACAGGCGCTCCCACCGCGGTCAGCTTCAGCCCGAACAACGCCGTCATTGATCCTTCCGGTAAATACCTGTTAGTGACGAACAGTCTCTCCACCGTGCAGAACCAGGGGTCGGTTTCCGTCTTCTCCATCGATGCCGGCACGGGCGCAATCGCCGAAGTTGCGGGATCGCCGATCCTGGCGAATGCGAGCCCCTCTGAGATTCTGATCACGCCTTCGGGCAAGTTCGTGTATGTAACCAATCAAAGCATCGGGATGGTGACCGCTTTCACGTTTTCGAATGGCGTGCTCACTCAGTTGCCGCCCGGGTTGTCCCCGGTCTTTTCGGGGCTGGGAGCCAGTGGCCTGGCGGTTGACGGCAGTGAACGCTTCCTCTATGTTGCGAATTTTTCGGCGCCGAATCAGAACACCATCGGCAATATTTCCGGATTCAACATCGACCCCAACACCGGCGCGCTGACCACCATGCCCGGTGCGCCCTACTCAGCCAACAACGGCAGCGGCCCCACTGCCATTGCCGTCGATCCGAGCGGCCGGTATGTTTACGCCACGACGCCGGGCTCGAGTTTTGCCATCTGGTGTTTCGCCATCACCCCGACGAACGGGCACCTGGTGTCAGCGACGAACTCTCCCTTTAGCCTGACGGCTGGAAGTTTGTTTGCCCTGTTTGATCCGAGCGGCAACTATTTCTACATTGGGAGTAGCAGCGGAAATGGTTTGGCTGGCTATACCTACAACCCATCGACGGGAGCTCTCACGACGATTGCTGGCTCGCCATTCTCCACCATATCGTCGCCCGGCAAGATGGCGCTTTCCGAGTAGAGCGGGATTGTCCGGTCCAAGTCTGGGGTCCAAGTCTGGGATGCGCACGACGCAAGTGGCAGCGCATTCCGCGGCGGTCGTGTGAGAAGTGTTGCCTGTTTGGAATGTGTGGCTTACCGGGTGGCACTTTGGTGGGACAAGTTTGGCACCCGGGTGCCATTTTCAGATTTACCGGTTCGCTTTACATTGCACTTGAGCAGTTCTGGGGGAGGGCTGCCCGGGCGTCCATGATTCGCAAGAATCTGGACGCCCGTTTAATTTTCCGCCCCGCCTTCTCCGCTTGACTGTTCTTGTCCCGCCTCAAACCGACGTTTTTCGGCGCTTCTTGCCCAGCAACTTCTTCAACACTTTGATGCCTTTATCCACATGCTTTTCTTCCAACAAGAACGGCGGCAGGAAGCGCAGAACCGTGTCCTGCGTCACGTTGAAAAGCACGCCCTCGGCCAGCCCCTGTTCCACCAGCGGCCGCGCGGGAACTTCGAGCACGAGGCCCTGAATAAATCCGCGGCCACGTACTTCGCGCGCAGCGGCATACTTTTCCGCCAACCCCTCGAGTTGCTGTCGCAGGTAGCCGCCGACTTTGGCGACGTTTTCGAGCAGACGTTCTTCCTCGACGATCGCCAGATATTCAAGACCAACGCGGCACGCCAGCGGGCCGCCGCCAAAGGTCGTGCCGTGCTGTCCCGGCGAAATTGCGGACGCAAATTTGTCTTTCGACAGGAACGCGCCAAGAGGAACTCCAGCCGCGATCGGTTTTGCGATGGTGACAATATCTGGAATCACGCCGAAACTCTGAAAGGCAAAAATTTTGCCGGTACGTCCGAGACCGCATTGAATTTCGTCGAAGATCAGCGCGGCTTGATGCTGGTCGGCGAGCGCGCGGCATTCGCGCAGGAAGGATGGGGAACATTCGAGGATTCCGCCTTCGCCAAAAATCGGTTCCAGCACGATGGCGCAAGTGTTCCCATGGACCGCGGCTCGCAGGCCCTCGACATCGTTCTGCGCAACAAACGTAACGTCCTCGAGCATCGGCTCGAAGCCTTTGCGGTACTTTTCCTGACCGGTCAAAGACATCGCGCCGAAGGTTCGACCATGATATGACCCATGCAGCGCCACCAGCTTCGATTTGGCGTCGCCGCCGCTCTTGTGGCCGGCCAGACGCGCCAACTTGATGGCGCCCTCCATCGCCTCGGTGCCGCTATTAGAGAAGAACGCGCGATCCAGCCCCGAGAGCTGGCATAGCCGCTCGGCCAGTTGTCCCTGATATTCGTTGTAGTAGAGATTCGAGAGATGAATCACGCGGGCCGCCTGCTCGCGAATCGTCTTCACGATGCGAGGGTGGCTGTGCCCCAGGGCGTTCACGCCGAGTCCAGCCACGAAGTCGAGATATTTCTTCCCCTCGAAATCGTAAAGAAAGACGCCCTTGCCGCGCTCAAAAGCCACGGGATAACGGCTGTAGGTGGGGAGAAGAAAACGCTTTTCGAGATCGGCAATTTGGTCGAGGCGAGACATGCCACCAATTGTGCCAGAAAATTAAAGTAGCGACGCGGCTTGCCGCGTCTCGGCAGCGTCTCGACCGACAGCGGCTGTGGAGTGGGGGGGAATTCGGAGTGCCGACATCGTTGCGAGGCGTAGGTTGCGGTGGCGCAGACGGAGCGGCGGCAAGCCGCGACTCTACGGGGGCCTATGACATCCCGAAAACAGAAGCAGCCTACCATATTTCATAGCCGCGATTCTAAATTATCTCTATAATTATGGAAGTCGCTCTGCGTAAGCGACTTAGCGGCTGTGCGTAAGATTGGAAGGTGGCAGTGAAGTTGCTTATGTCCGATTGGCGACGAACGTCTGGCCGCGCCGCCCAACAGCCGCATCAGCCAATGAACCGCGAATTTGAGGCCCGATTTACCGCCATCCTGTTGACTCTTCTGACAATGGCCGCAGTCCTGTTCGCCGGTTTCAACTACAAAATCGAGCACCAGTCTGCGATTCCCGACGACGGCACCTGGTGGATGGAACGCCATGGACGTCTGGTGGCGGATCGTCTGGAGCCTGGGGGACCGGCGGAGCGGGCAGGAATTCGTCGCGGAGATGAAGTCGTCAGCGTGAACGGCCGCGGGGTGGATACTGCTGCGGCGGTGACTCGGCAGCTCTACTATTCAGGCGTTTGGTCGAAAGCGACCTACTCACTGACCAGGGGCATGGTTCCGCTGGACGTGGAAGTGGTGCTGGCTCCGGCTGAGCGCTCCATGAACGATTGGCTGCGGCTGATCGCGCTGATCTACCTTGGGATTGGGCTCTACGTACTGTTGCGCCGCTGGACGGCGGTTGGCTCCACGCATTTCTACATTTTTTGCCTAGTGTCGTTCGTTTTCTACTCGCTGCACTACACGGGCAAGTTCAACGCGTTTGACTGGATCGTCTTCTGGGCCAATGAAGTTGCGTGGCTCTTGCAGCCGGCTCTGTTCCTGCACTTCGTATTAACCTTCCCGGAACGCCGCGAGTTCGTCAACAAACATTACTGGACGATTCCGTCGCTCTACCTGCCGGGCGCAATCCTGCTGGCGATCGAAGTGATGGCGCTGCAATTTTTGAAGGCCAGCGCCTCGCTACTTTTCGATCTCAACCGGATTCATTGGGCTTACCTGACGATTTTCTTCGTGTCGGCGGCGGCGGTGCTGTGGCGAAACTACCGGCAGGCGACCACTCCGATACTGCGGCAGCAACTGAAGTGGATTACCCGCGGCACCATCCTCGCGATCACGCCGTTCACGCTTTTCTACGTTCTGCCCTACCTGCTTGGAGTGATGCCTTCGCCCACCATGAAGGTGTCGGTGCTGTCGCTGGGACTATTGCCGCTGACGTTCGGCTACGCGATATTCCGCTACCGGCTGATGGATGTTGACCTGATCTTCAAGCGCGGCATGGCTTACACACTCGCGGCGGCGGCCATTGTGGGAGCGTACTTTGCCGGAGTGGCTGCGATTGCGGAGCTGGTGCACACCCGCGTGCCCAGTACCGGACCCTGGGGCTTAATGGTGGCCGTGGTGGTCACCGCGCTGCTGTTCGATCCGGTACGCAGATGGATTCAGGAAAAAATCGACCGCTTCTTTTTCCGGACAGGTTACGACTATCGCCGAACGCTGATCGAATTCGGGCGTGAGTTGAGTTCGGAAACCGACCTCGACAAGATGCTTTCGTCGCTAGTGGATCGACTGGCGCGCACGCTGTTGGTGGATCGCATCGCGATTTTCCTGGCCAACAGCGATTCGACGCGCTTCGAGATGGCGAAGGCGTTCGGTATTGCCCATGTTACCGGCCTCGATCTGGCATTTCTCGCGAAGCCGCGTCTCGAAGACGTTGCGGGGCATATCTTCTTCGAGAACACGCACCAGTTGCCTCGTGAGAATGACATGGCTCAGGAAGCCATCGGACGTCTGGATCTGAATTACTACATTCCCTGCCATGCGCGGCAAAAAACGATCGCGTTCCTCGGGCTCGGAAAAACCAGGGAAGGCGATTTTCTCTCCAGCGAAGATGTGGAGTTGCTCGAAGCGCTGGCGGGGTATATTGGCATCGCCATCCAGAACGGCCGGCTCTATGCCTCGCTCGAACAGAAGGTCAGCGAGTACGAGCGGCTCAAGGACTTCAACGAAAACATTGTTGAATCGATCAATGTCGGCGTCATGGCCGTCGATCTGCAGGATCGCATCGAGTCCTGGAACTCGCAGATGGAGGTTATGTACGCGCAGCCGCGCTGGCAGGTGGTGGGGCGTTCGCTGAGCGAAGTTTTTCCCGCGTCATTTGTCGAGGAGTTCTACCGCGTTCGCCAGAATCCTGGCATTCACAATCTCTACAAATTTCGGCTGGGAACTCCGACTGGCGAATCGCGCATCGTGAACGTAGCGATGGCCCCGCTGGTCACCCGCAAATTCAACGTGGTCGGGCGCCTCGTGATCGTGGACGACATCACCGAGCGCATCGATCTCGAAGTCCAGCTCACGCAGGCCGACAAACTTTCGTCGATCGGACTGCTGGCTGCCGGCGTTGCGCACGAAGTGAATACGCCGCTGGCCGTGATTTCTTCTTACACGCAGATGCTGGCCAAGCAGTTGCAGTCGGATCCGCAGAAAGCGGGCCTGCTCGACAAAATCACCAAGCAGACTTTCCGCGCGTCTGAGATCGTGAATAACCTGCTGAACTTCTCGCGCACCTCGGGCACGGAATTAACCGAAATCAGTCTGAACAAAGTGATCGCCGACACGCTCGCCCTGCTCGAACACCAGTTCAAAGTGGCGCACGTTGAAGTGCGGCACGAGCTTTACGAGAATCTCCCGCTGATTCAGGGCAATGCCGGGCGCCTGCAGCAGGTGTTTCTGAATCTGTTCCTGAATGCCAAGGACGCAATGGCCACGTCGGGAGGCGGCGTGCTGAATGTGGCGACGCTGAATGGCGACTGCGTCAGCGTGCGCGTCACCGATACCGGATCGGGTATTGCGCAGGAACATATTCAGCGCATTTACGATCCATTTTTCACCACCAAGACCGCTCCCGCGGAAGGCCAGAATCGGGGCACCGGGCTTGGACTATCTGTCACCTACGGCATCATCCAGGAGCACGCGGGCAACATCCGCGTGGAGAGCCGCCCGGGCGAAGGCACCACTTTCACCCTGGATTTCCCCTTGATATCGACCAGGAAGGCCGTCCATGTCTGAACTAGCAGTGTCTGAAATCACGACCGTCCCGCGCCGCAGCGCACCCGAGAGCACGCAGCCGCAAAGCCCCGGTAGAATTCTGATCATTGACGACGAGGTTGAGATTCGCGAGTCGCTGGAGACCCTGCTTCAAATGGAGGGCTACACCGTCGTGGTCGCGGGAAGCGGAAAAGACGGTCTCGCCCAGATTGGCCAACGCAATTTTGATGTGGTTCTGCTCGACCTGGCGCTACCCGACAAGAACGGAATGGACGTTCTCTCCGAGATTCGCCTATTGCATGCGCAGCAGGCCGTCATCATGATCACCGCCTACGGGACGGTCGAGAACGCGGTTCGCGCCATGCAGTTCGGCGCCACCAATTTTATTCAGAAGCCGTGGGACAACGAAAAACTGCTCGCCGATGTACGAGCCGCCGTGGCCCGCCAGAAAGCGGAAGAAGAAAACATTCAGCTCAAGCGCGCGCTCAAGCAGCGCTACAATTTTGAGCATATCGTGGGCAAGAGCGAGCCCATGTTGAAAATCTTCGATCTCGTAGCCCAGGTAGCACCCAGCCGTTCGACCGTTCTGCTACAAGGCGAAAGCGGCACCGGCAAAGAACTGATCGCGAAAGCCATCCACCTAAATTCAACCAGGCGCGATCGGCCATTTGTTCCAGTGAATTCCGGATCGACGCCGGCCGACCTGCTCGAATCCACGTTATTCGGTCACGTCAAAGGCGCATTCACGAGTGCTGTGTCGTCCAAGAAGGGCCTGTTTGAAGTCGCCGACCGCGGCACGCTCTTCCTCGACGAAATCGGCACCATGGGCATGGACACGCAGAGCAAGATTCTGCGCGTGTTGCAGGACCGCAAGTTCATGCATCTCGGCGGAGTGCAGGAAATTCAAGTGGACGTCCGGATCATCGCCGCGACCAACGTGGACCTGCGCCAGATGGTGCGGGAAGGCAAGTTTCGCGAAGACCTTTTCTATCGTCTCAACGTCATCAGCCTCGACCTTCCGCCGCTGCGCCAGCGTCGCGAAGACATTCCGCTCCTGGTGCAGCATTTCCTCCAGAAATATTCCGCGGAAAACGAAATGGCCAGGCGCCGCATCACGACTGAAGCCTTGCGCCCGTTGTTGACCTATTCGTGGCCCGGCAACGTCCGTGAACTCGAGAACACGATTGAGCGCGCGGTCGTGCTGTCTTCCGACAATGACATCAGCCTCGATCTGTTGCCCGACCACGTGGTAGGCCGGGGCAGCTCGATTCCGGCTCTGAACGCAAGTTCCGGAGCGTCGCTTTTCACCATCATGGAGGATTGCGAACGCCGGATCATCATCGACATGATGGAAAAATGCGGCTGGAACCAGACCGAAGCGGCCGAACGCTTCCACGTACCGCTCTCGACCCTGAATCAAAAGATCAAGAGACTAGCGATCGAGATCCGGAAGAAAAACAGGGAAGAGCATCGGGCCATCGGGTGACCCGATGACCCGATTGCCCCACCCTCTCTGCTATAGTTTTCTCCACAGTCATGGCGCTCGAACTTGAACTGATCTCGCCGATTCAGGTCGCCAAAGATTTTGCGCTGGCGGTTCAGGAATACACGCTGCTGGCGTGGCAATCCCTTGCCAATTTGTTTCGCCGGCCTCTCTACATGGCCGACATGCTGCAGCAGGCGGACGTGATTGGCTTCGGGTCTCTCCCGATCGTAGTTCTCACCGGCATTTCCGTGGGCGCGATCTTGGCGCTGAACGCGGCCAGCACACTGCAAAGATTTGGCGGGATCACGTTCATCGGCCAACTGGTGTCGAGTAGCATGGTCACCGAGTTGGGCCCGCTCATCACGGGCCTCATGGTCGCCGGACGCAACGCCTCCGGCATGGCCAGCGAACTCGGCTCCATGGTCGTCACCGAACAAATCGACGCCATGCGCGCCCTCGGCACCGATCCCACCAAAAAACTGATTACGCCTCGCGTTGGCGCGACGACGTTCATGTTGTTTTTTTTGACGATCATCGCCGACCTGCTCGGGCTAGTCGGTGGCTATGCGATCGCCCATCTGATCTTCGGCCTAAACTCCCGGCAGTATTGGTCATCCACCTGGCAGGAGCTTGTTTTCCGCGACGTCTTCACCGGCCTCATCAAGCCCGTGCTGTTTGGTTTCATCATTGCCACGGTCGGTTGTTATTACGGAATGTCGACCCGCGGCGGCACGCAGGGTGTGGGCCGTTCCACCACGCAGGCCGTGGTCGCTGCCTCGGTGTTGATTCTCATTGTGGATTTTTTTGTCACCAAGTTGATCTTCGCGGTCTTTGGTTACAGGTAATCGTAAGAGACGAGATAGATTGAGATAAGTTATGTCGGTTCCAACCTTGCCCATCGAAAATCCGTACGCATCGGTGGTAAGTCCCTCCGGATTCGCCGTAGAATTCGACAACGTCTCGATCGCCTTCGATGAGAAAGTCGTGCTCGACGGCGTCTCGTTTCAATTGCCGCACGGCGAAACCAAAGCGCTCTTCGGAGTAGCCGGATCGGGCAAGAGCACCCTGCTCAAACTGGCGATGGGCTTGATGCCTCCCGACAGCGGCCGCATCTTTGTGCTGGGCGAAGAAGTCACAAGTATGTCAGAGCAGGAACTCTTCGAACTGCGTCGCCGGGTCGGCATCGTCTTTCAGGAGAGCGCGCTTTTCGATTCGCTCAAAGTTTACGAAAACGTAGCCTTTCGCCTGATGGAAGAAGGAATCCCACTGGACGAAGTCGAGAGTCGCGTGCGCGAGGCCCTGCGCTTCGTGGAGTTGGAACGCACCTACGACATGCGCCCGTCCGAACTCTCGGGGGGCATGAGAAGGCGCGTCGCCATCGCCCGTGCCATTATTACCCAACCCGAAGTTCTGCTCTACGATTCACCCACGGGCGGACTCGACCCCGTGACCTCAAACACCATCGTTGAACTCATCGTAAAACAGCGCGACGTGTACAAAACCAGCGCGCTCATGGTGACGCACCGGCTGCAGGACGCCTTCACCATGGCCACGCATTTTTTCGATAAAGCCGCAAACCAGATGGCCATTCTGCCCAGAGGTCAGCGTTGCGAAGTGCCGATGAGCTTTCTGATTCTGAAAGACGGCAAAGTAATCTTCGACGGCGATGCCCAGCACCTGGCCGCCTCTCGCGACGACTACATTCGCGAATACATTTCGTAATCAAAAATGGTTTCGTGTGGTGACGAGGCTCCGCCCCGTAAAGCCGAGCGCAGCTCGACGGCCACGAAGACTTCGGAGAGGCAACTCCGTGCGAAAGAAAACCACGCATACGCTCCTAGCCTGTCTGCTCGGCGCACTCGCAGCAACCGTGCCCGCCCGAGCCGGCGACTTCCCCCGTCATGCCATCCGTTGCGACGGGCGCGACATGGAGTACGTATCCTATGTCCCGCCCGCCGCGACCGGCCCGCTGCCCGTGCTGGTTCTGCTCCACGGCGCAGGCGATCTGGCGGAAAATTTTGCTGAGGCATGGAAATCGTTAGCCAGGAAAAAACGAATTGTTCTGATCGCGCCGCAACTCCCTCGCGACCTTACGCTCGAAGCGCACATTCCGAAAATCCTTCCGTGCCTGGTGGAAGACGTTCGCAAACAAGCGAGCCTCGACCCGCATCGCATCTATCTTTTCGGTTATTCGATGGGAGGCTATCTGGCCTTCGACGGCGCGCTGCTCGACTCCGATTATTTCGCCGCCGCTGCGGTTCACGCCATGGGAATCGACGACGAATATGTCTCCATCGTGCAGCGCGCCACCCGTAAGATCCCCATCGACATTTCCATCGGAGACCACGACCAGATGGTTTCGATCGTGCAGGTGAGAAAGACGCGCGCCCTGCTGCAAAAATTCGGTTTTCCAATTCATTACCGGGAAATCTTCGATCACACCCACAACTACTACGAAATGTCAGACACGATCAACAACGATGTGTGGCACTTCCTCGAATCGTATCGCCTGCCGTAGTTGGTTGCTGTTGACTGCTGTGGATTGTATAGAGCGAGGGATTGTGTGGTGACGGGGATCTGCCCCGTCCAGCCGGACGGGACGCCGGACACTCCACCACGACTCACTGCGCCAGCGCCTTCTCCAGATACTTCGAAATCTCTCCCGAATCCACTTCACCCGATGAGTTGTACGCAGCCTTGCCGTCGCGATCCA
>JAYUJG010000052.1:0-7212 GCA_043765355.1 Acidobacteriaceae bacterium
CTGGGCGGCCTGCTGCGGAGGTATGCTCCCTCCGCGACGCTGCCGGGTTCTTTGGAAGACAGCTTTATGGAAGACGAGCGGCCAGGTGCGCATCTCTCGCGCAAGCACGACGCGGGCGCGCGCTCCGGAAGGAACGACTGACGATGGCGGGCACGCCGCAGCGCAGTTTTTTTCAGCGCGTATTCGTTCACAACCTCGGGATGAAGGTCGTCTCCCTGCTGCTGGCGATCGGCTTGTGGATGGTGGTGGCGCGCGATCCGATTGCCGAAGTTGAAATGAGGGTTCCGATCGAGTTTCGCAATCTGCCCGACAATCTGGAAATCGATTCGGCCAACTTCACCGAGGCCCAAATTCGTGTGCGCGGGCCGGAGCGGGTGATTCATCGGCTCGAACTTTCCGATGTGCGCGCCGAGGTTGATCTGGCGAGCGTGAGCCCCGGGGAACGGACTTTCGATTTGACGGGACGACAGGTGCATGTGCCGCAGGACCTGGAAGTCGTGCAGATTATTCCGGGCCAGTTTCATCTTTCGTTCGACAATCGCGCGACCCGAATCGTCGAGGTGCGGCCGCGTGTGATTGGAAGCTTCGCGGTTGGCATGCAACTGGGGAAAGTGATCGCCGACCCGCCGAACATCGTGATCACCGGACCTCGGCGGCGGGTTGAAGCGGTGGAGGCGGCGAGCACCGATCCCGTCGACGTCAGCGGAGCCATGTCGCGTGCGACTTTTGTGACGCAAGCCTATGTTGCCGACCCGCTGATCCAAGTTGTGCACCCCGTCCCGGTCCGCGTGACAGTTATCATGGAACGCTCGGGAGACAAGAAGACGGAGTGATTGGAGTGAGGGCTGACGGCACATCGCTCACGGCTGACCGCTTACAATAATTCTTTCCCCTGACCTCATGACACAAACCAAACAACTCTTCGGTACCGACGGGATTCGCGGCGTCGCGGGAGAATTTCCGCTGACGCGCGACAGCGTTTATTGGATTGGGCGTGCGCTGGGACATGATTTGCTGCGCGTGAATCCGAAGGCGCGAGTGGTGATTGGGCAGGACACGCGGGCTTCCGGACGCTGGATCGCGGACCGATTTGTGCAGGGGCTAACGTCGGTCGGAGTGGAAACGCGCAGTGCAGGTGTGATCACGACGCCGGGTGTGGCGTTTTTGGCGCGCTCGCAGAAGTTCGATGCTGGAGTTGTGATTTCGGCGTCGCATAATCCGTGGACAGATAACGGAATCAAAGTTTTTTCCGGCGATGGCTACAAGCTGCCGGACGCGCACGAATTGGCGATTGAAAAAGAAATTTTTGCGCTGCTGCAGAATAATAATAGTGAAGATGCCAAGGTGGCGTCTGCACCGGAATCGGCGCCGGATTCCGAGCCGGATCCCGAGCCAGATCCCGAGCCAACGATTTCGAGCCTGCCGGGCGAAGAAGCCTTGCGGCAGGCTTACGTGCGCTGGCTGGCGCAGGGAGTTTCAGCCGATCTTTCCAATGGCCTGGCCAAGCTGCGCGTCGTCGTCGATTGTGCCAATGGCGCGGCTGCTGCGGAGGCTCCTGAGTTATTTGGGGCGCTCAAAGTTAATACGACATTCTTGAACGTCGCACCGGATGGCCAGAACATTAACGAGGGTTGCGGCGCGCTGCATCCTGAAACGGTGGCGCGCTTTATCGCGGACAGACCGGGCAGTTTTGATCTTGGCGTTACCTTTGATGGCGATGCCGACCGCGCGCTTTTTTGCGATGCCAATGGGCGCGTGGTAAATGGAGACGCCGTCCTGCTGCTGGCGGCGCGTGAAATGCAGTCGCGCGGCACGCTCGCCAAAGCGACGGTCGTGGCGACGACCATGTCGAATATGGGATTGGAACTGGCGCTCAAACGATCGGGAATTCAGATGCTGCGCGCCAACGTCGGCGATAAGTATGTGCTCGAAGAAATGCAGCGCGTCGGAGCGACTCTCGGCGGCGAACAGTCGGGGCACATCCTGTTCCGCGATGGCGAGGCGACAACGGGCGACGGACTGCTGACCGCTCTTCGAGTGCTTGAAGTTATGGTCCGTACGGGTCGGCCGCTCGCCGATCTGGTTGGCGATCTCAAAGTGTTTCCGCAGACGATTCGCAACGTACGGGTGCGGCAGAAAACTCCGTTCGCGCGGATTCCCGCGGTGCAGTCGGCGATTACAGCGGCCGAGCGGGAACTCGATGGCAATGGTCGCGTGGTCGTGCGTTACTCCGGCACCGAAGCGCTGGCGCGCGTGATGATTGAGGCGGAGTCGAAGGAGCAGATGGATCGGCTGGCGGGAGAGATTGTCGAGGCGATTCAGAGGGCGCTGGGCTCATAAGAAATCTATCTGTAGAGACGCGGCGTGCCGCGTCTCCCGCGGCGTACCGATTCGCAGCTCCGCCGAGCATTCACGGCTGCATTTTCTTCTCCGTCCGGGGAAACGGGGCGAAGCCCCGTCACCACACGGTCTCTGCCGTTTTGCGTTTTTTTTATTTCTCCAAGTACGTCCTTTCGAACGGGCTAGTTATCTTGCGTCCCAACCCTCCTCGTCCGAGAATGAGAATCGCTTCACACTCACCCTACTTAGGCGAATCTCATGAGAATTCTTATTGTGGAAGACGACGCGGCACTTTCCAGTTTTATCCGCAAAGGGCTGGAAGCGGAATATCACGCGGTGGATGTCGCCAGCGAGGGCAATCAGGGCCGTTCGATGGCGATGGAGTTTGACTACGATCTGGTCGTGCTTGATCTGAACCTGCCCGGAGTTGACGGGTTGGCGGTGCTGAAAAGTTTGCGGCAGCGGAAGGCGAACTTGCCGGTGATCATTCTTACTGCGCGCAGCCGGATTGAAGATCGCGTGCAGTGTCTCGACTCTGGCGCTGACGACTATCTGGTCAAGCCGTTTTCGTTTCTCGAACTGTCGGCGCGAGCGCGGGCATTGCTGCGGCGCAGTCACTTGCCGTCGGAATCGGTGCTGACGGTGCGCGATCTTTGTTTGGACCGCGTCGAGCGCCGTGTGGAGCGCGCCGGACGCCACATTGAATTGACCACCAAAGAATTCGCGCTGCTCGAATACCTGATGCGCAATGCCGGACGCCGGCTGACGCGGGCGATGATTATCGAACATGTTTGGAACCTGACGTTCGATTCCACGACGAACGTGGTGGATGTGTACATCAACTATCTGCGGCGCAAAGTGGACGACGGATTTTCGCCGACTTTGATTCACACGGTGCGCGGCGTGGGCTATCAGATCAGCACGGAAGGGGCTTCGGCATGAGCGCGAGTCCGCATCTTCTGCCGAGGGTACCGCGCGGTCCGGATGTGCTCGGCGAATTGTTGCATTCTCTCAGTCAGCCGCTTACGAGTTTGCAATGTTCGCTAGAGCTTTCGCTGCATCTGCCCTTAGGCCTCTCGATCGAAGAGCTTGCAGAGCAGCGGCGGGAGGTTGTTGCTGCCGCCCTCCAACAAACAGAGAAAGTCATTGCCCTGGTTCGGTTGCTTCGGGAGTATCTGGATGAGGGCGGGACTGCACCCTGATGCAATCTGCCCGGCAGGCTGTGGGAAGTATCGTTCCGAGCAAAGGGCGCGACCTCGGCGGCTAAAGCTGGATTCAAGACAAGTCTTGATCGCAGCGGTGAACCGCTGCGCCACCCAAAAACATGTGCAAACCATCATAAGTTTTTCCTCTGGCGAATCAGGAGTACAATCTGGGCTTTCCGGGGGTGGCTCGTGAAGCGCTGGTTTGTTCTGCTGAGTTGCTGGTGGCTGATTTCGTCGTGTTGGGCTCAGACAAATGCGTCCTCGCCGACGCCAATAACCATAATCCGGGCGGGTACGCTGATCGACGGCGTGTCAGGTACTGCGCGGCATAACGTCGTGATCACCATTCGCGGGAGTCTGATTACCGACGTTGCCGATGGTGCAGTGAGCCTTCCCGCAAACATCCCCTCGGGCGTGACATTCATCGATCTTTCCCAAGCGACCGTGTTGCCTGGACTGATCGACGCCCACACCCACATTTTCTTGCAAGGCGAAGTACCAGCCGAGGGCGGGTATGACGTTCAGCTGCTGAAATATCCGCTGGCATTTCGAGCGGCGCGAGCGGCGGTCTCGGCGCGGCGCGCGCTGGAACAGGGATTCACGACGCTGCGCGATATGGAAACGGAAGGCGCGGGCTATGGCGACGTTGGCATCAAGATGGCCATTGAAGGTGGATACATTCCCGGGCCGCGACTGTTTGTTTCGACTCGCGCGATCTCGACGACTGGAGGATATCCGCTGGAGGGTTACGCGCCAGAGATTGAAGTGCCGAAAGGTGTGCAGATTATCGACGGACCTGTTGGCGCGCGCAAGGCGGCTCGCGAACAACTCGATCATGGCGCGGATTGGATCAAGGTGTATATGACCCACCGGTCGTGGGTTCGAGAAAATGGGGTTGGCAAAAATGGCGAGTTAGTATCGCAACCGACGCTGACGGTGGAGGAGCTGCGCGCGATCGTCGATGAAACTCATGGCTGGGGAAAGAAAGTTGCCTGCCATGCATACAGCGGCGAAGGCTTGCAGCGCGCGCTTGATGGCGGATGCGATTCGATCGAGCATGGCCTGACCTTGACCGATGCGCAGATCGCGCAGATGATCCGGCAGGGTACGTGGCTGTGCGCGACGCTGAGTGTGTATTACGGTGACTGGGCGCCAGCAAATACGCCGGACGGGCAGCGCGATCGCAAGCGCGCGTCCGATCACGAAGTGTCGTTTCGCAAGGCGTTGAAAGCGGGAGTGAAGATTGCATTTGGGACCGACATGGGAGGAATTCCGTGGACGGAATCGATTGCGCAGGAATTTCCGCGGATGGTGGAGTTTGGCATGACGCCGATGCAGGCCATCCAGAGCGCGACTTCGCGGGCGGCCGAATTGCTGGAGATGAAGGGACGGCTTGGCGTGATTGCTCCGGGAGCTTACGCGGATGTGATCGCGGTTGCGGGCGATCCGCTGGCGGATGTCAGAGTTCTGGAGAAGGTTGGCTTCGTGATGAAGGATGGCAAGATTTTCAAGAACGAATTCGGAGTGAAGAAGTGAGATGGCTCCGACAACGAAATGAGATTTTAGGGACTTGGCTAGTGCGCGTGCGGGCTTTGCGCGGGGTTGCTGCGGCGTGGCGGCGGGGCTTTGGCGATTCTTACGTCAAAGCTGACCGGCAACTGCTTGGGCGGATAACACGCTGAGTTGTCGCAGGCCTGATATTTCAAGGTGGCGCGGACGACGTACTTTCCTTTTTCCACGGAGCGCAAGGGACGGACCAGCACATCCACCTGGAAATCTCCGGAATAGACATTGAGTCGTTCGTCGGGGGCGAAGGCGAAGGTCATATCCTTGCCGTCGGGGTAGGTGGTTCTGCCGATGACGATGTCGGTGGTGGCTTCGACCTTGAGCACGGTGGGGATCAGAAAATCCGATTTCGGCTTGTTGGAATTGATGTGATAGCCGCTCGACACGCGGAACGAAAGCGGAACCGTCGCAGGTTTGCCTTGCACGATGGTGATGACGGGAGCGAACACCATTTTTACGGCGGGACCCTGGGGGCCGAGTTCGTCCTGCGCTGAAGCCCAGGCAGGCAACAGCAGAAGCATGCTCGCGAGAAAGATCTTCATTGGTCACCCAAAGCCTAGGGTACTCCTGTTCCAGCCGCAGTTCTTAGTTACCTACGAGCCTGTACCGCTTGACCCTGGCTCAGTGCCTGTTTGATGTGATCGACGAAGACGCTGCGGCTGCGCAGTCCGAATTCGCGGGCGATTAGTTTGCCGTCGCGGTCCAGGAAGAAAGTTGTCGGCAGCACGCTCACTCCGCCATAGCTCTGCCCGACCGACTCCTTGCCGATTAGGATGGGATAGTTGACGCCCATGTCTTTCGCGAATTTGGCGATGTCTTCGGTGCTGGCGTCGTCCATAGCCACGCCGACGATCTGGAATCCTTCAGGGCCATATTGTTTTTGCAGCTCGACAAACCAGGGCATTTCGATTTTGCAGGGGACGCAATAGGTCGCCCAGAAATTCAGCAAAACGGCTTTTCCGCGCAGGTCTGAGAGTTTGACATTTTTGCCGTCGAGCGCGGGCAGATCGAAGTCTGGGGCTATGTTGCCCATGAGTTGTCCCCTGGCGGGACCGTTGGCGCGGTGGTGGCGGGCCATGCGAATGCCCGCGAATAGCATAGCCGCCACGATGGCGACGATGAAAAACAGAATCAGCGGATTTCTTTTCACTGCGTAACCTCGGCGGCTAAAGCCGTCCTCAAGAAAATGCAATTACCGCAGCGCTAAAGCGCTGCGCCACCCAAAAGCTTTCTCGTTCTGCAATCGCCGATCTTTCAAAGCGCGAAGCGATTGAAGAACGAAAACCAGCCGGAGATGAGCGTGAAGTGGCCCCAGACCAGCAACGTGCCTAATGCAATCAGCAGGACTCCGCTCGCCACTTCCAGGGCGTGCATAAAAAACTTGAAGCGATTGTAAAACTTCAGAAAGCGCCCGATGAGGAGCGCTGTAAGCAGGAAAGGCACAGCCAGTCCGGCCGAATAGATGGCCAGAAGAAAAATGCCTTTCCATACCGTGTCTTGCGCGGCGGCAAATCCTAGAACGACCGCCAGGATGGGACCGACGCACGGCGTCCATCCGAAGGCGAACGCAAATCCGATGACAAACGCTCCCCACGCGGAAGAACTGCCTTTGAGGCTATGCAATCGCGTATCGGCCAGCAGAGCCTTGATCGGAAAGACGCCGGTTAGATGAAGGCCAAAGAGAATAATAACCACTCCGGCGATCCGCGCGAGCAGTGACTTGTACTGTGCGAGCACCTGGCCGACTTCGGTTGAGATCGCGCCCAAAGTAATGAAGACAATGCTGAAGCCGATGATGAACGCGACGGAGTTGAGCATCACCTTGCGCAGAAGTTGTCCTTGGAGAGATTTGAGATCCTCTATGCCGGCTCCGGAGATTAAGGACATGTACCCAGGCACGAGCGGCAGCACGCACGGCGACAGGAACGAAATCAGTCCTGCGACGAAGGCAGCGAGCGGTAGTGGCAAACTCGTCATAATTCCTATTGTAGCGGCATATCGGCCACGGAGAAGTTGCGCATTACGTTATGAAGATGCTGCGAGAGCTGAAAATGTTACAGCATTTCTGGGAGGGCTGGCTTTGTCTTGTGGTGGCGGGGAT
>JAYUJG010000053.1:0-8157 GCA_043765355.1 Acidobacteriaceae bacterium
TCGGTAATCGAAATCCGCACGTCGTGAATGGATCGCCCGAAATTGTCAGTAAGCGGCATGGAGTAGCCAGCAGTTAGCCAGACGCACGCGATAACCAGATTGGCTAAATGCTAATTGCTGTCTTTCCGGAAAGTAAACACAGGCGGGCACATCTCCCAGCGAGCGTTTCCTTTCCAACACGGGAGGCCCGGACGTTTCCATCCGCACCCTCGGATCGCCGCAAACCCGGCAACCCTCGCCCCCGCCGCCAGAGAATCTCTCAGGCCAACCGGGGTCGGAAACTCTTGCCCCATTATAGATGCCGAAACCGCACTCTGCGAACCTGCTTCTCCGCTGTTAAACTTTTTCCCATGAAAGCCCTCGTCATCACCCGCTTCGGCGGCCCCGAAGTTCTCGAATTGCAGCAGGTTCCCGACCCGCAGCCCGCTCCCGAGCAGGTATTAATAAAGGTGGAAGCTGGCGGCCTAAACTTTGCCGATTTGATGACCGCGCAGGGCGGCTACGCCAACACTCCCAAGCCGCCGCTAACCGCTGGGCGCGAATTTTGCGGTCGCGAAATTGTGAACGACTCCGCGAACGACGAAGCTAGCGGACGCCGCGTTATGGGCTACACGCAATGGGCGGCCTTCGCCGAAAAAACCGTGGCTCATCGCAACCTCGTCTGGCCCGTCCCCGAACATTGGACCGCCGAGCAAGCCGCCGCCTTCCCCGTAACTTTCTTCACCGCCTACTTCGCCTACTGGAAGGCCGGTCTACTGAGCGCGCCCGGCACCCGCGTCCTGATTCAAGCCGTCGCTGGAGGAGTCGGCACAGCCGCCGTCCAGATCGGAAAGATTCTCGGCATCGAAATGTATGGCACGTCTTCGTCCGAAGACAAGCTGGCACGAGTTAAAGATCTCGGCCTGCAACACGGCATCAACTACAAGCAGCGTGATTACGTCGAGGCGATCAAAGATCTGACGCACGGCGAAGGCGTCGATGCGGTGTTCGAAATGCTCGGCGGCGAGCACGTCGCGAAAAGCGTGCGCTGCGTCCGCGATTTCGGTCGCGTCATCGTCTACGGAGCCGCCACCGGAGAGACTCCGCAGATCGACACTCGCATTCTCTACGCGAAAGGCGCCAGCGTTCACGGACTCTGGCTGTCGTATCTCAGCGGAAATCGCGCGTTGATGGAATCCGCTTGGAAGCAACTCTCGGAATGGCTCGCGGCCGGCAAACTTCAGCCCGTCATTGGAAAAGTCTTCCCCCTGGAAGAAGCGCGCGACGCTTACACCCTGATGCAGGAAGGCAAAAATTACGGCAAGATCGTGCTCAAGATTGGCTAGGATCTCCCTGACGTTGACAACATTCCCCATGGTCTTGTCAAGGACCAGCCCCAAAGGGGCGACACTCGTTAGCCCAGCGCGTCAGCGCTGGGAATGCTTCGCCCTTCCTCCAAGTCCCGGAGGGACGCCACGTCCCAAGCCACAAGGCCGAAATATGCAACGAGCTTCAGACTCATCACCCTAACCCAATCCAGACACAACACTCCCACCCTGTTACTCCCCGCATTGCGTCGTGCCCTGCTAACCCGCCATTCTTCGGCGCGTCCAATGAGCATGTTTGCAACAACATTAGTTCGCAAAACAAATTGGGAACTTACTCAAACCGAGATTCGTATCCTGTAGCGAACCGACATGAAGTGGACGACTGAAAGACGATAGCTGCTAGACGAAAGACGACAGCTGCCGCGATCCACGAAAAGAATTTGCAGGGTGACGGAACTGGCGCAGGCATGGTTTGGCGGCCCTGATTGCGCCGGGTCCGTAAAAAGATCGAGCTAGAGACTCGCGTCTTTTTTGCGTCACCCTGACACGCGTATTGTAGGACTTCGCAAAAAAAAGGCAAGCCCACAGTCGACGCCGACGCACCGCACCAGCCGCCCCGATCTCCCGGCCACTTGCCGGGCAGAAAACAGGAAAACAGGAGCATATGAAACTCAATCACCTCGCAAAGACTGTGGTGCTCGGGCTGGCCGTGTTGCTCGCGTCGAGTGCTTTCGCAAGTAATAAGGGTACCTTGCAGGTACGCGAACAACTCGAAGTCAACGGGCAACAGCTAAGTCCCGGAGCCTACCAAGTTCGCTGGGACGGCACCGGAGCGAACGTCGAAGTCAGCTTCATGCAGGGCAAAAAAGAAGTAGCTAAGGCCTGGGCAAAAGTCGTCGCTGTCGACAAAGCGTCAGACTATGACGCTGCGATCGTCGATCACGCCAGCGGCAAAGCGGCGATTTCAGAAGTACGCTTCGCCGGCAAAAAGTTCGTACTCGCCATTGGGCCTAATGACAAAGCCGAAGTGAGCGGAAGTTCAACCAAGTAACGTAACTAACTAGTAGCCTGTCGCAGCGAAAGCGTTAGCGTGAGGGTGCCCCGTCCTATCGCGAAAGCGAAGGGCGGGCGCAGGTGCCGAAACTGGGGTGCATATTCGAGAACGGAGACACCGGTCGAACGGCCCGCCCTTGCGCAAAAAACGCGCATAGGACGGGGCACCCTCGTGGCCCTGTTGCAGTTGAAAGCGTAACCCATCGGGGCAAACACACCCAGTAACGAACTCTCTGCGACAGGCTACTAGAGGCTATCTCATAAATGGTTTTGGGAAGGGCACGGCTTTAGCCGTGCCGCCCAGATCCCCATGGGATCGGGCTTTAGCCCCTGAGGGCCTCGGCGGTCTCTCCCTTCCTTTCACTATGAAATGACTTCTACTAAAAAGCAGCTCTAGCGGGCTGCTGAAAAACTCGACCCTGCACACGAAACGGGAAGGGCACGAGTTGACTCGTGCCGCTAAGTCATTGAAACGTTTTGCGCGCTTCAGCCCCTGAGGGCCGCCTTCGACTGGATGATACGACTTTTTCCGCAGCCTGCTAGTTAGAAGGGGATCCCCGCGGTGCTCCCCCTCTATTGTGGGTTGTCCGCTTTTTCCAACTCCGCGCCCACATGGACGCTGCTACCCGCATTTGCCTTTAACTTTCGCTCCCAGCCTTTAAATCCTGACTTTTTCACAGCAATCGTGTGATCTCCCTCCGCTACCTGCACTTCGGAGGGTGTGTTGCCAACAAAACTGCCGTCAACCTCGATGTCGGCACCGGGCGGGGTCGATTCGATTTGCAGCTTGGCCGTGGCGAGTTTTGGGACAACCTGAACTGGGGCTGGAGCTGATTTCTGCTGTCCCTCCAGAGCGGCGGCGGTAGCCGCAGACCGTATGGACGCGCCATGCTCCGACCAATCCTTCGTGATGGCTTCGCACGCCTCTTGCACCGAACTGCCGAGCGAGAGCGTCGACTTGCTTACGATGGAATCCCCACTCACGCGATTGAACACGGCCACCTTGTTTCTGTGGGCCAGGAAGCTTTTCCCACCTTCGTGATCGAGTACAACAACGTAGTCGGCTTTCTGCTGGATATTGTTGACCTTCACCTGCGGACAACGCTCGCCGAACGTTTTGACAATCTCGGCAGTTTGCGGGCGGGCACCGCCAGACGCCGATCCCCCGTAGGCCCCGCCCGCGCCTCCGCTCTGTCCGCTAATCGACCAGGACTGACTGTCGGTAACAAATACGCGAGCGGCGTCTGCGGGGGCGGTTGCAGATGACTTGTCCTGTGCCAGCGACACAACAGCGAGCGAAAGCGCGATGACCGCAAGGAACAGAGATATTCGCATTCGTCCTCCTGGACGGAACCGGCTCGATTGGATGGGACGCTCCATTATCTACCCGTGGCAGGGGTTGTCAACAAGGCGGAACGCTGGTGGGCGGAAAGAGCGTTACGCGTTGCGCTGGCACCAAGACTAAACTATAGTTTTCCTCGGTTATGCCTTGAGCATCTCCATCGAGGAGACGTAAATGAAAAGAGTAATTGCTCTGCTTTTGATGTGTGCTTTCGCGTTTGACTACACTGCATTCGCTGGCTTGGGCAGTGACAAGACCGCCTATATCGGCGGCACCGAAAATCAGATCAAGGAAGGTACGGAGGGAAAGTCCTCTGCAAAAGACGATAAGAATTTCGTTTTCGAATACAAGGGTGGACAGCTAGAGATTCCCTACGATCAGGTGGACGACTTGGAGTATGGACAGAAGGCCGGTCGCAGGCTAGGCCTTGCTTTGGCGATAAGTCCGTGGCTTCTTCTTTCACACAAGCGGAAACATTTCCTGACGGTTGGCTGGAAGGATCCGCAGGACAAGCAACACGCAGCTGTACTTGAGATCGGTAAGTCTGTGGTCAGAACGACCATTGCGACGCTCGAAGCGAGAACCGGCAAGAAGGTCGACTTTCAGGATGACGAAGCGCGGAAGAGCGGACTGGGAGGCATGTAGGAATGTTAGCTCAACTTTTGACTGCGGGCTTGCTTTTGCAGGCCGAATCAAACCCGCCGCAAGCTAAGCCCGCAACCAGTCAGTCCGCACCCAAGGTTGCCCTCGATGCAAATGCAGGACCTGCTGCTTTGCTTAAGGTAAAGCGCATCTATGTTGATAGCTTCGGAGATGACGCAATCTCGAAACAAGTGCAATCCATGATTGTTTCCGCCCTGGTCGCAACAAATCAATTTAAGGTGACCGAGAATCGTGAGCGCGCCGATGCCGTTCTCAAGGGAGTGGCTTTGGAGAGAAGCTCTCAGGAATTGCACGCATATTCCGAAGGCACGGCGGTCGGCGGCGCAAACGGCGGTGCTGCCATCAGGGATTCGTCTGCTAACACCGAGACCATTCAGGACGCGAAAATCGCGGTGCGCCTGGTCAATCCTGACGGCGATGTGATTTGGACAAGCACACAAGAGAGCAAGGGTGCCAAGTACAAAGGGTCAAGTGCAGATGCGGCAGACAAATGTGTGAAGCAATTACTCCGGGACATCGAAAAGCTCAGGAGTGCGAACGCCCCTGCACCTTCTGCAACCGCGCCAACGGCCGCGACTGCAGATCGCAAGTAAAGGGAGCGCTTGCGCGCTCCTCCAGCAACTGAAAACTGGTTTCAAATACTCTTGCGGAACGAGAGCCATACCCCAGGGCTAAAGCCCTCGTCAATCCTGGCTGAACGGCACTAAAGCCGTGCCCTGCCCAAACCGTATTCAGCCGCCTTCAATACTTCGGCATCTTAGTATCCACCCGCTCTGCCCACGCCGTAATCCCGCCCGTCAGGTTATGCACCTTGGTAAACCCGGCTTGCTGCAAAAAGGCTACGGCCTTGGCGCTCCGTCCGCCCATCTTGCAATGAGCCACGATTTCGCGGCTGCAGTCGAGTTCGCCGACGCGATTGGGCAAATCGCCCAGCGGAATTAAATATCCGTTCAGGTTGCAGATCTGGTATTCGTGCGTCTCGCGCACGTCGAGCACGAAAATATCTTCTTTGTTGTCCAGCTTCTGCTTTAACTCTTCCACCGAAATTTCCGACAAACCGCCTCCTGTCGCGGGCACCGCTTCTACTCCGCGGATGCCGCAGAACTGATCATAATCAATCAGCTTGGTGATTGTCCGGTGCGTGCCGCAGACTGGGCACTCTGGATTTTTCCGCAGCTTGAGTTCGCGAAACTTCATGCCCAGCGCATCGACCAGCAACAGCCGTCCAATCAGCGGATCGCCCTGCCCCAGGATCAGCTTGATGGCCTCGGTCGCCTGGATCACGCCCACTAGTCCCGGCAAAATTCCGAGCACTCCACCTTCCGCGCACGAAGGCACCAGGCCCGGAGGCGGCGGCTCGGGATAGAGGCAGCGATAGCAAGGGCCATTCTCCGTGGCGAAGACGCTGGCTTGGCCCTCAAAACGAAAGATCGATCCGTAAACATTGGGCTTGCCGGTGAGCACGCAGGCGTCGTTGACCAGATAGCGCGTCGGAAAATTGTCGGTGCCGTCGGCTACCATGTCGAACTCGCAAAATAATTCCAGCGCGTTCGCGCTGGTGAGTTTTGTGTCGAAGGTCCGCAGGTTGACAAAGGGATTGATCGCCTTCAATTTGTCGGCGGCCGAGTCCAGCTTCTTGCGGCCGACGTCGGCAGTCGAATGGATAATCTGGCGCTGCAGGTTCGTGTAATCCACCACGTCGAAGTCAACCATGCCGAGCGTTCCAACGCCCGCAGCCGTCAAGTAAAGCGCCAGCGGCGAGCCGAGACCTCCCGCTCCAATGCACAGAACTTTCGCGGCCTTCAGCTTCAACTGCCCTTCCATGCCAACCTCGGGCATGATCAGATGCCGCGAGTAGCGCAGGATCTCGTCGTTGCTCAGGACGGGCGCAGCCTTCAGATCGGCAGGCTTTGCATCGGCTGGTTTTACGTCGGAAATGGTAGCCATAGGAATCCTCGTTGGTAATTGTAAATCGGGTACTTGGAATTTGATCGAAGACGAACTAGCGGCAACAGCGACAGCGCACACGGCGCTTCATTCGACACTGAGACACTCGGCGGTGGGGCGAAACGCAGATCATCTCGGGAAAAGATTAGAACGTGTCTCATAAATCGGTTTGGGTAGGGCACGGCTTCAGCCGTGCCGATCAGGGCCTTTAGAAATGCGGGCTTTAGCCCCTGTCGCAGCAACCTCCGGCAATCGATGGCACGATCGAAATGGTGTCGCCGTCTTTCAGCGCGGTGGCTTCTTTCTGCAGGTAGCGCATGTCTTCGTCGTTGACATAAACATTTACAAACGCACGCAGCTTGCCCTCGTCAGAGTAGAGATGGCGCTTCAGTTCGGGATGCTGCGAAACCAGGCCAGCAAGGGCCTCGCCCACAGTGTTGCCGGGAACCTCGACGGAAGCCTGTTTACCTGAATACTGACGCAGCGGAGACGGAATTTGAATCTGTGGCATATAAAGAAGATGCCGTGGCGGCGGCGAAAGATGCAAGTGGAATTGAGACATCGCGTAGCGGCGGCCGCCCCCGGCCGTTTTTCGACACGAAGACCAGACTCAATACAATTCTGATACGCTGCTCGCGGGCGAGGGCGCCCGCGCCACATGGGTCAGGCCACTTCGGCGCGCTCATCCACAAATTGTTTGTCCGCCTCACCCGCGCCCGCTAGCTCGAATGAATTTGTAGTCGCCGCGACGCCCTTCTCGACGCTGGTGATCACATACGAGCAGCCGAACCAGTGCGCCTCAGCCAGGTCGGTCGTCGACCACTGCGCCGGATGGTCGGGATGAGAATGATAGAAGCCGACAATATCCTCGCCGCGCTCGCGGCCTTCGCGCTGAATGCGGATGAGTTCTTTGGGATCGATGCTGTAGCGGTTATGCGGAGAGTCGGCGCGCGTGTTACCGCAGCGAGCGATGCGCGAGACAGCTTTCGATCCGTTGTCGTCGAAGCGGCCGAGCAGCACTCCGCAGCACTCGTGCGGATAGGTTTCTTCGCCGTGCCGGCGCACAGAAGCGTAGTCGGATTGGGAGATCGTAAGCATGCGAGAAGAGGTCAGAGGTTAGAGGTCAGAGGTCCAGAATTTTTCACTCAAATACTTTTCCCCCGAATCGCACAGGATCGTAACGATGGTGGCGCGTTGATTTTCTCTTAGCCGCGAAGCGACTTGCAAACTGCCCACAACCGCCGCTGCCGACGAAACTCCCACCAGCAGGCCTTGTTCAGCGGCCAGCCTGCGCGCCATGGCGTGCGCCGCTTCCGTCGTAATCTCCAGATTTTCGGCGGCGAGCGAGGCATCGTAAATTCGCGGCACGATTGCGGAGGGCAAATGCTTCGCGCCCTCGATGCCGTGGAACGCGGAGTCGGGCTGCAAAGAGATGCACTGAATTTTCGGATTCAACTCCTTCAATCGCCGCGTCGTGCCGACAAAGGTTCCGGTGGTGCCTAGCATGGCCACGAAATGGGTGACGCGTCCTTGCGTCTGCTGCCAGATTTCGTTCGCGGTGGTCTCGTAATGCGCGCGCCAGTTGGCGTCGTTCGAATATTGGTCGGCGTAAAAATAAAGATCGGGGTTGCGAAACACACATTCTCGCGCAATCTTGATGGCGCCGTCGGAACCTTCCCCCGGATCTGTAAAGATGATATTTGCGCCGTATGCCTGTAGAATTCGTTTCCGCTCGGGAGAAACATTCTCAGGCACGCAAAGCGTGACCGGGAATCCGAGCGCCGCGCCCAGCATGGCGTAGGCAATACCGGTATTGCCGCTGGTGGAATCGAGCAGGGTTTTCCC
>JAYUJG010000054.1:0-2154 GCA_043765355.1 Acidobacteriaceae bacterium
CCGAACGCGCCCGGTTGCGCGCCGAACTGGACGGCCTGGTCGCCCATCTCTACGACATGACGGAAGAGGAATTTGCCCACATCCTAGGCACTTTCCCGCTGGTGGATAAGGCAGTGAAAACGGCTGCCTTGGCCGCCTTCCGCGACGTTACAGCGGGGAAGATTCGATAATCATTTCTGCGCCTGGGGCCATGACCTACACGATTCTTTCCATCAAGGCCGATGAGCGGGAGGATTTCGAACAGCTCGGCAGCAAGCCGAAATTCTGGTTTGTGCGTGATGGGCAAAAGTGGCTGTTCAAGGAAAGCCGCACAACGGCCGGCGAGGACTGGAGCGAGAAGGTCGCCGCGGAGATTTGCACGTTGCTGCACATCCCCGCAGCGCGGGTGGAACTGGCAGAATTTGCCGGCCGACGTGGCTCCGCATCGCTGAGTTTTCTCGCCGAAGGCCAGGTGCTTTTGCACGGTAACGAGATACTGGCTGGCACGGTTCAAGGCTACGACAAGGAGAAGCGGTTCCGGCAGTGCGACCACACCTTGGATAATATCCTCGCCGCGCTGAATAAACTGTTTGACCCAACCGTCCGCGAAGCGATGTTTCGCCGGTTCGCGAGCTATCTGGTGCTTGATGCATTGATAGGTAATGTGGATCGGCATCACGAAAACTGGGGCTTGGTCATGCGCTTCAAGCTGGCCGGCCCGGTGCGGCAATTCGAATTGCTGCCCGCGCCCACATTCGATCATGCCTCGTCGCTGGGCCGCGAACAGACGGATAAATCTCGGCAACGGATGCTTGAGGACGGCGACAAGGGGATGGCTAGGTATCTGAACCGTGGCCACGGTGGCATCTATTTCCGCCCGACGGATGCGCACGGAGCGAGCCCGCTGGATTTGGTACAATTCGCCGTTAGGCAATGGCCAGCGTATTTCGCCCCAGCGCTACAGTCCGTCAGGGAATTGAAGTTGGACGACATCGCCCATATCTTGTCGTTGGTACCCGATGACCGCATTTCGCTGCTCGCCCGGCAGTTTGCTTTTGTGCTGGTTCAATACTCCGCATCGCGGTTAGGCCGACTTATCTCATGAGAACACTTTATCTCGCTTGGCAGGCTCCCGACCCCGTGCGCGCCTGGTTTCCTATCGGGCAACTCGATGCTGCGCCGGAAAAGTCGGATTACGTCTTCCGCTATACCCATGGCGCTCTTGAGGCCAAGAAGCAAGTCGGTTTCGAGCCACTAGTGGCATTTCCTGACTTCAAGAAGCGGTACGAGTCGAGTGAGTTGTTCCCGCTTTTCAGCAACCGCGTATTGAGTCCGGCGAGGAAGGATTTCGCCGACTATTTGCGCTGGCTTGGCCTGGATGCACAGCATTCCGATCCCATCGCCGTGCTGTCGGCTTCCGGCGGCGAACGGCAGACAGACAGCCTGGAGGTTTTTCCCAAGATCGAAAAAGCCGAAGACAACTCCTTTCGTTGCCGGTTCTTCGTCCATGGATTGAGGCATGTGTCACCGTCTGCCCGCGCGCGCGCCGAGAATCTTAAGGCGGGAGAGCTGCTGCAAGTTGCCCTTGAACTCAACAACCCCGCGGCCGGTGCGGCAGTTCAACTACAAAGTCGGGACGACTACCAGATGATCGGATGGGCACCGCGTTATCTGGTCGGCGACCTGTTGAAAGCCATGGCCGAGCATTCGGACCTATCGGCCAAGGTGATCCAGGCCAACATCGACGGCGCGCCGTTGAATCAGCGCGTTCTCGTCGAACTGACAGGCAAGCTTCCCATGGACTTCAAACCCATGGCATCGCGCGAGTTTCAGCCGCTCGTTTGATTGTCCAGCCCTTGTTTATTTTCATCGGCCAATGAAAATAAACTTGGGAAAACGCAATTGTCTATAAGTGGCAATGACTTACAACGATCTTTATTATCTTCGCCCGGAATGACTCGTGGGCGGGAACCAACTTGCACACCCCGCTTCCCGACGGCGCAACCTGGATTCCCGCTTTCGCGGGAATAACAGCTTTCGTAGACTAACAATCATGGCAGCGTGATCGTGCCGCGGGCGAATTCGATCACGTCGCCGGAAACAAAAATTCGTTTGTCCGCGTCCACCCGCAGATTCAACCGCGACGGCCGGCCAATCGCGTCGCCTTGATGGACC
>JAYUJG010000055.1:0-4544 GCA_043765355.1 Acidobacteriaceae bacterium
CAACCCATACAGAAGACTGGCAGGAAGCTCAGCGTCAACTCCGCGAACGGCTTCTGGCCAGAGACAACAACACGCTGCATATCGTCCGCAAGGGGGAAAAGCTCACGTTTGGAGAATGGGCGGACTTTTTCTTGGAAAACTACTCCAAGCCGCCGATTCGCGCCGCAGGCACGCACGAAGCGAATGAGAATGCGCTCAAGAGTTTGCGGCCAGTATTCGGACCGATGAAGATGACGGATATCGACGCAACTCAAATCGAGATCCACCTTCGGAACCGGCTCAAGGACCGCAAGCACGTCCGCAGGCGGGAGGGAACCGCGGAACTAGGACTTCTGAAACCCTCGACCGTGCATCAAGAGTATCGAATCCTTCGGCGCATCTTCAGCGTAGCCGTCAAGAAGAAGCTCTGCCCGGCCAATCCATGCGCCGGTGTCGAGTTTCCCGTAATTCTCAAGGGACTGTTCCGACCGCACTACATGGCGTGGTCGGAGCAACAAGCGATTGAATCTCACGCGCCCGTATACCTGCGAAACGTGATCCGGATTCTCACCGAGACCGGGTTGCGCGTTTACAAGGAACTGGCGCCGATGCGCAAGGAACAGGTAGACCTTGCGAACAAGCTGGTGTTCATCGCCGATTCGAAGACCCCAACCGGGGTCGCTGAAGTGCCTCTGACGGATATCGCCACTGAAGCCTTCCGTAGCTAGGTGGAGATCGCTGGTGCGGGACCTTGGCTTTTTCCAAGTCCGAAAAGCCCAACCGGGTATCAGACCAACTTCAAGAAGACCTGGGAGCGAACCCTGAGAAAGGCTGGGGTACCGTACTTCCGGCTGTACGATCTCCGGTCAACCCACGCGACCCGCCTCAGTGCGGGCGGCGTTGCGGATGAGTGGGTCACGCAGCTCCTTCGGCAGACCGATGCAAAGGTGTTCAAGAAGTACTCCCAGATGAAGCTGCAAATGAAGCGAGAGGCGCTGGCCAAGCTGGACCGCCAAGCCAACGAAAAGGAATGTGCGTAGGCGTTTTGATACGGTGCTTCAGGACCGCGAGAGTTTTGATACGGTTCTGATACGTTTTGGGGAATGAGAGCAGGAAATGCCTCGGGACCGAAATTACAAGTTGCTGATTCAAAATACGTGGAATGGTGGGCGCGGCAGGACTCGAACCTGCGACCTCCTGCGTGTGAAGCAGGCGCTCTAACCAACTGAGCTACGCGCCCCGAGGGGCGAGAACTTTACGATTGTAACAGAGCGGCTGGCTTTTACGGCTCCACGATATTGTTGCGCACCGCATAGCGCACCAGTTCGGCGATGGACCGCAAATCCAGCTTGTTCATAATATTGGTACGGTGCGTTTCGGCGGTTTTGATACTAATGTTCAGCATTTGCGCCACCTCTTTGTTGCTCTTGCCCTCGGCGAGCAACTGGACGATTTCGCGTTCGCGGGCCGTCAGGCGGCTGCGGCTGGTGGGCTCCGTCGGCTCATTGCGATCGGGTTGCCGCAAGTAGGATGTCAGCAGCATGTCCGATATTTTGGAGGAGAAGAAGGTGCGATGATCGCGCAGAGCTTCCACGGCAGCCACCAGGTCGCGGCCGGCGTCGGATTTGAGCACGTAGCCGCGGGCGCCGGCGGCCAGCACTTCGCGCACAATCTGCTCCGACTCATGCATGGTGAGAATCAGGACCTCCGTTTGCGGCAATAGCTTCAGGATCTGCCGCGTCGCCTCCAATCCGTTGAGCTCCGGCATTCCAATGTCGAGAATGGCGACATCGGGGGGATGTTCGCGGGCCTGATCGATGGCTTGCCTACCAGTAACGGCTTCGGCGACAACGGTCCAATCCTGTTGCGTTTCCAGAATCGCGCGGAGACCACGGCGCACAATCTCGTGGTCATCGGCGATCAGCAGTTGCAGGGACATAATCTCAGGCACGCTCCTTTTGGGCCAGAACCGCTTCCACTGGGACGGCCTCGGACACGACGGGCATAGGGAGAATTGCCGTGATGGTAGTGCCTCGCTCGCTGGAGCCGATTTTAATCTGCCCGCCCAACTGGTGAGCGCGTTCCCGCATGCCCGCGATGCCCACGCCCACGTTACCACCGCGTTCGATCATCTCCAAAGCCTGCGAGGGTACTCCCCGTCCAGTATCGCTAATCGTCATTCGGACTTCCTTGGGATCGCGCACAATTCGAATCTCAGCTTGGATACTGCCGGAATGCCGGTGCACATTCGTCAGCGCTTCCTGCAGAATACGGAAAAGCGTGGTTTCCAGATCCAGCGGGAGCCGGCCAATGTCCTCCATCTTCAGGTCGACCGTAATACCCGTTCGCCGCGTGTATCCAATCGAGTAGCCGCGCAGCGCCGACGCCAAGCCAAGTTCGTCCAGCAAAGGCGGGTGCAACAGGTACGACAGCGTTCGAATCTCTTGCGAGCATTGCTCTGTGAGATCGAGGGATTCGGCCACCGTTTGACGCGTTTTCGTGTTTAACATCTTCGCCGACTCTTTGACCGCGCACAGGTTCATGGCAAGAACGGCCAGGTTTTGCGCCGTGGTGTCGTGCAGTTCTCGAGAGATACGACGCCGTTCGTCGTCCTGCAGTTCCAACAGGCGGCCGGAGAGTTGGTGGAGCGCCGATTCCACTCGCTTTCGCTCCGTACGATCCACGCAGCAACCGATGTATCCCACGTATTCGCCAACTGCGGTGATACGCGGCGCGCCGGAATCCTGAATCCAATGCCATTCGCCGTTTGCGCCCATCACGCGATACTCGAAATCGAAATGTTCACCTGAGTTGACGGCGTGGGTGTATCGATTGAGGATGTAGGATTGATCTTCCGGATGCAGGCTGCTCCGCCATATTTCATCCGGTGAACCCGAAAAAGCCAGCAACCCTTTCCAACGCCGGTTGAAAAAGTAGCGCTTACCGTTGGAATCGGCCATCCACAGCAGGACCGGGGCCACGTCGGCCATGTTATGAAATAGCCGTTCACTCTCGTCCTGGATATCCGCGGTGCGAATTTGCAAGGCCTCGGACTCAGCCGCCGCCTTCTCCCGGCGGCGCAGATGCTGAATCAGAAAAACACTTCCGAAGCAGGCCAGAGTAATGCCGACCAAACTGCGAGTGTCTTGACTGGTGTAGTGAAACATCTGGTCGGGGAGGGACAAAAATATGGCCGAAAACACGGCCGACAAACCGGCGCTGGCAACGCCGGTCTTCCACCCTCCGACAAAGGTCGAATGGATCACGGCCAGCAAAAGGAACGCTCCAGCGTTGGAGAGGTTGAAAAGGTAGCAGCCAATCATGGCCAGAGATGTGGTAACCAGCCAGCCGTAGCTGGTCCAGAACGCTATCTCGGGCCGTTCGGCAGTTCGAATTTGCGAGGGGAGGGCCGTTTCCAGGTTCTGCGGGCTAGCAGCCTCATGAGCCACAGGTTCGATGGCTGGCGGAGGGTAGGTGATGGGCGCCGGTTTTGGGGCAGGCGCGGGTAGGGCGATCTCGGGTTCGGCAATCGCGACCTGGGTTAGCGGCGTTTTTTGCTGGTCCTCGGCCGGGCGCACTTCCTCTCTAACGCGTTGATATAGGCGCAGATCCGGCTTAGAGCCCGCAGGCAATCGCAGCCACGGCCGTTCGGGACGGGACAGCGTTGCCAGCCACCAGCCTGCATGGCCGGCGACCCGAATGTGAATGGTCGGTATAAGGTTTTACTCTCTTCTATTCCTACATGCGATGAAGCACTCTTAATTATAGTACCGTCAGGTGGCAACATTTCTCGGGTCATCCCCTACGGGACTCTACGGGGTAGTCGATATGGAAATACAGAATCTGTGGAATTTCATAAAGTTGGCCAGCCACGTATAGTCAAGACTTAACCATGCTGCGATCAACAAATACCGTATTATCAGCGAGAGAGACTACCTTCCCAAATCCAGAAGGTGGTTACGCAGAATTGGTGGACCGCATACAGAGCGGACACCCGAGCGGATTGGAGCAACTATACGCGATTGCCAGAAACTTTACACTGTTCCTGGTTCGCCAGTTGGGAAGTGAAGACGTCCAGGACAAAGTCCATGATGTTTTCGTGACCACCGCGCAAGCCATCTCCAGCGGCAAGCTGCGCGATCCAGAACGTCTAGTACCGTTTGTAACGACCGTAACCCGGTTCTACACTTACGGGCAAATAGAACGACGTAGCCGTCGGCGCAAACTGGAAAGCAACGTGGAGGAACTCAACGTCGCGGATTCGCGGGTTGACCTGGAAGAGTCCGCTTACCATAGCCAGCGTCGCGAGATCGTCTCCGAGATTCTGCATGACATGAAAGACCGCGAACGAGATTTGCTCGATCGATTTTACATGCAGGAGCAGACCAAAGAACAGATCTGCCGTGAGATGAAGCTGACCCCGACGCAGTTCCGGCTCTTCAAATCGAAAGCCAAGTCGCGGTTTGCCAAGATGGGCGCGGTGCGTTTGCAGTGCGGGGCCATCGCTTCTTGAAATTCGCTTGGGTGTGTGCCTGCGTGGCTTCGGCACTGCAGGCGCAGCCCAG
>JAYUJG010000056.1:0-5071 GCA_043765355.1 Acidobacteriaceae bacterium
TATTATTTCTTCCTGCACCCGGTGAGCACAAGTTTGTTTATGTACACACTGCTGCTCTCGATGTTCCACACGCTATCCAATGACGGCATCGTATGGCGAGGAACTAGATATCCGCTGGAGGAGTTGCGCAAGGGGATGGTATAGGTCCCGCAGGCTCATCTATCATTGCGGCTCTTCCGGATCTTCAATCGAAACCGGCTGCCCTCGTCGTGCCGTTTTCTTCTTGGCCGCCTTCGGACGCTTAAACTTTCCAGCGCCATAGTGGCCACGCTTCTCGACATCGTAATCCGTAGGCACGGGAGGGAACAGCAGAAAGGCACCTTCGCCAAGCTGCCGGGTCTGACGCAGCACGATCTCTGACCGTCCATCGTAATCCTGCACCGTACCCTTGATCTCAATCTGCTGCCCTTCAAGTTGGCGAATATCCCCTACCTTTTTGCGGTCGCCGGGGAACACCACCACCGTGAATGGACACGCCTGCGCCTCTTTGCAAAAGGTGAGAAACGTGACTCCGTTGTTGCCTTCTTCCACACGGAGCACGGTTCCGCTAACGCATTGAGCGGTGCCCACATGCTTACTCGCTTCCGCGAATGAGACGCACTCTTGTTTGGATCGATTGCCCGCCAAAGACAATTGGCTCGCGCACAAAACAGCGCTGCCCACGAAAATCAGAACAGAAATACGCATGACGACGGAGGCGCTCAGAAGTGTGGCCTCGTTTTGATTGTAGGCGTGGAGGAAAAGGCTTCTATGCGCAGCGTCAGGAAAAGTTTGCAGGAGCGTCCCAAAAAGGGAACTGGCAGGACGGAGTACGACCCCGCCCTGCCAAAATTGTCGCGGCGCCATCGCCGTCCGCCGCTACTGGGTAAAAGATTTTACCGCCGTGGCTTCGTCGTCCTTGACGTCGAACACGGTGTAGAGCTTGGTGATCTGCAGCAGGTCGTGAACTTTCTTGGTGAGGTTGAGCAGCTTGAGTTCGCCGCCCTGATTCTTGGAGGTGGTGAAGGCGCTGACCAGTTCGCCGATGCCTGAGCTGTCAATATAGTTCACATCGCCAAGGTTCAGCAGGATCTTCTTCTGGCCCTTGGACAGCAGATCGCGCACGGTTTCGCGCAGCACTACGCTGCCTTCGCCGAGGGTGATTCGGCCGCTGAGATCGACAATTGTGACGCCATCCACTTGACGAGTACTGGACTTCATGCTCACTGGGGAGCCTCCTTGGAGTCCGCGGCATTGCCACGGACATGCTTAATCATTTTAAGTTCGGTGCCGGTCTGGGACGGGTGGATCTCCACCACATCCATGAACGAGCGTATCAGGAAAATGCCTCTTCCCGAGGTCTTCATCAAATTGTCCGGTGCTAACGGATCCGGAATCTTGCTGGCGTCGAGCCCCTTGCCCTGATCGCGGATCACGATGACCAAGTCGTGATCCGTGACCTCAAATGCCAGTGTAACCTTCTTGGTCGGATCGTAAGCGTTGCCGTGCAAAACTGCGTTCACCGCCGCTTCTCGCACCGCCATGGAGATCTTCAAGATCTCTTCGTCGTCAAATCCGGCCTCAGCGGCCATGCGGCCCGCCGTCTCCTCGGCACTGTTTACTGTCTCCAACGTCGAATCGAGCGTATAGGAGACCCGGTTTGCAGACATAGAGCGAACGGTTCCTGAATCGCCTTGCGCCGCGTGAGCGACAGTTTGGCGGCGCCTCGTGTCCGCCAATAAGCGGTTCACGGACGAATTGAGAGTTTGCCTGTAGGACTCACAAAAGTCAACGCGAAGCCAGAATGTTTGTCATTGCCACCGGCGCCGACCGTAGCGCTGGCGTCCCGCCGGCTGTCCGGGGAACGTCCTCGCCCGCCGTTCCGCGAGTGAGAAGACTCCTCCCAATCGGCGGAATGCAGTCGCGATGAGTAAGTAAGGTGTTAAGGGGTTCCGATAATCCTCACCGCCCTGTAAAATAAAATCAGGAAGAGAGCAGACCCCATGTCGCAGAACAATGGACACAACAGTACCAATCTTCGCCTGAAGATCGGCCTCGCCGAGATGCTAAAAGGCGGCGTGATCATGGACGTAACCACCGTGCAGCAGGCGGAGATCGCCGAGCGATCCGGTGCCGTCGCGGTCATGGCCCTGGAGCGCGTCCCGGCGCAGATTCGTGCCGAAGGTGGAGTGGCTCGGATGGCTTCGCCAAAAGTGATTCGCGAAATCATGGCCGTCGTCGATATCCCGGTCATGGCCAAGTGCCGGATCGGCCATTTTGCCGAAGCCCAAATTCTGCAGGAACTAGGCGTCGACTACATTGACGAATCCGAAGTCCTCACCCCGGCCGACGAAGCGCATCATGTGGATAAACACGGGTTCACGGTTCCGTTTGTCTGCGGCGCCCGCAACCTGGGCGAGGCTCTCCGCCGCATCGCCGAAGGCGCAGCCATGATTCGCACCAAAGGCGAAGCTGGCACCGGAGATGTAGTCCACGCCGTAAGACACATTCGCCAGATCGTGCTGGATATGAGGATTCTGACTGTCCTCGGCGAAGAAGAACTCTACGCCAAAGCCAAAGAGCACGGCGCTCCTTATGAACTAGTCAAAATGGTGGCGCGTGACGGCAAGCTGCCAGTGCCGAATTTCTCCGCAGGAGGAATCGCGACTCCCGCGGACGCAGCGCTCGTGATGCAACTCGGAGCAGAAGCGGTATTCGTCGGCTCGGGCATCTTCATGAAGAACTCGACCGAATTTGCTGACCCAGTAGAAGCCGAGAAGCGCGCCAAGGCGATTGTGCAGGCGGCTACGCACTTCAAGGATCCTAAAGTGTTACTTGAAGTCAGCGAGGATCTGCAGGGAGCGATGAAGGGGCTGGCTGTGTCGGGGATTGACGAGGCGCACTTGCTGCAGACGCGGGGCTGGTAGGTCTGAACTTAAACCACACCGGGCACAAAGGCAACCTTTCCGAGCTGTTGTGCTATCCCCCAGTTTGATTGAAAGGATCCGCAGCCCGTAGCGCTAGCCTCCGCGCAACACCCTGCTTCAAAGACTGCATCGCCTGCGCCAGCGTCCCGCACTCCGATTCGCTTACTAGCAGGTGAATATGCTCCGGCATCACCACGTATCCGTAAATGCAAAGATTATGTTGCCTTCGAGCCCGTTCCAGCGCGGAGACGAAGATGTTACGGGATGCGTCGCCGTCGAAGTTGGCTCGCCGCTGATAGTAACCGAATGTCAAGAAGTGGATCTGGCGAGACTGTTGGAAGCGTTTGAGTCCCCACGGCATAAGACGACGTTACTTCGAAACACGCGCTGTGTCTGTGACGAATGAACATCAAAGTCCCCGCCCAAGAGAGCTTGGACGGGCCACCCTCCCTCGAGCGTGAGCTGTCGCGGAGTATTCTTACATAAGATATAATGTAAGCTATGTCACATCGAATCACAGTAGTAAGCACAAAAGGACAATTTGTAATCCCCTCGGAAATGCGGGAGTCCCTTGGGATCGCGCCGGGCACACGCATTTCCGTGACCCAGGAGGGGACCAGAATCGTATTGGAGCCGGTCTCTGAAGAGTTGGTGAACAAGACCCGCGGCCTCTTCAAAGGCAAGCCTTCGCTTACGGCAGAGCTCAAGCGGCAGCGCGTCCGTCAGAGTAAAGACAATAAAGATAAATGGTGACTTACGTTCTGGATTCGAGCGCAGTGCTGCGCTATTTAGACGATGAAGCCGGGGCGGCGCGCGTCGCCGAAATTATCAAAGCTTATCTCTCCGGACACTGCCAGATCATAATCTCCGCATTGCATTGGGGAGAAATCGCAGGGATCGTCCACAAAGTTCACGGCAGGGCCGCCATGGATTTAGCCTTGTCGCGGCTCAATGCTTTCGGTTTTGAGATTGTTTCCGTCAACGGTGATCGCGCCGTGCGTTCCGCTCTGGTCAAGCTCAAGAAGAGCATTCCGTATGACGATTGTTTCGCCGTGGAGTTGGCCTCGGATGTTCCCGACGCCGTTTTGGTTACTGCCGATTTTGATTTCAAGCCAGCCCACCGCGACGTGAACATCGAGTTCCTGCCAGTCAAATGATCAAACCCAGTCCCTCGGCCAGCAAACCGTCCGTACATTCTGCGACTCCACCGGTCTCGGCTCATCCATTAAAATCAATGTAGCTGATTTACGGACTCACCACTGCCATGAAAATCGGTGTTCTAGCCCTGCAGGGAGATTTCGACGCGCATCGCCGCCGGCTCGAAGAGCTCGGAGCGGAAGTCGTCCTCGTCAAAAAGCTGACGCAATTCGATGACATCGATGGCCTGGTGATCCCCGGAGGCGAGTCGGGAACATTTCTCAAGCTGCTCGGCGCCGCCGGATTCGCAAAGCTGAAAGAGTTCGTCGACGCGAAACCGACGTTTGGCACCTGCGCGGGATGCATCCTGCTCGCCACGGATGTGGAGAACCCGAAGCAAGCAGGCTTGGGCGCGCTCGACATCACTGTCCGCCGCAACGCCTACGGACGCCAGATCGACAGCTCGATCCGCGAAGGCCGGTTTCTCGACCAGCCGATTGAGATGGTCTTCATTCGCGCTCCGAAGATCGAACGCACCGGCGCGCACGTTGAAATTGTCGCGACCGAGGGTGAAAGCAAAGCTCCCGTGCTGGTGCGCCAGGGTAAGACGTTGGCGGCGACGTTTCATCCTGAACTGAGCGACGACCCACGCATCCACCAATATTTTTTGGACGTGGTCGCGAAGGCTGGAAAAAGGGAAGTCGAGGGGGCTCCCGGCATAGAAATAAAAAAGTGAAGAGAGGAAGAAAAGCGAGAAATAATTAGTCGTTCAAGTGGCGTCGAATCAAGGCCGCTAAACCAACCAGACCGCCTCCAAGCAGAGCGAGCAGACCGGGTTCCGGAACCACGGAAGAGTGCACGACAGCCGGCGCCGCGAAAGAGTTTGTAGCCGCGAACACGAGAAGTAGCAAGACAGAGCCCAAGTTTCGCACGGATGAATCTCCTTTCGCTTGGTTAAGTGGCAAGTCATGCTCCAACCGGACGACTTTTTCGGTTAATTCTCAAAACGCGTTTTTTCAGGGAAATCA
>JAYUJG010000057.1:0-3044 GCA_043765355.1 Acidobacteriaceae bacterium
CTTGGCCACAATCGTAGTCACACCCCGCAAGTGTCCCGGACGCGAGCGTCCATCAAGCTTTTCGCTCAGTCCTTCCACCACCACCCAGCTGACCTGCCCCTGCGGATAAATTTCGTCAGCCGCCGGCGCGAAAAGAATATCGACGCCTTCTTTTTCCAGCAACGCGCAGTCCCGTTCAAAGCGGCGTGGATATTTCGACAAATCCTCGGACAAACCAAACTGCGTGGGATTCACAAAAATCGACACCGCCACCGCGTCGCACTTCGCCCTCGCCGCCCGCACCAGCGACAAGTGCCCTTCATGCAATGCGCCCATCGTAGGCACCAGCCCAAGCCGCCCGCCATTCGTGCGGGCAGCGATGCAGGCAGCGCGCGTATCGCGAATCCCAGTGCAAATCCTCATGCAGCCGCGCCCGTGTCGTGGCGGGGCTCCGCCCCGCAAGGACGGGGCAAAACCCCGTCTCCGCACAGAATTTTCCCGAACAAGCTTGCGCAGCCCCCCTCCCCGCTGCCATTCATGGCACCTCGCGGATTTGCACGTCCAATTGCTTCAGCGTCACCAGCAACAACGCGCGGTTTTTTTGCAACTCGGACTTTGTCTGTTCGCTCGCTTCCTTCGGGACCGCCTGCGCGATCAGCACCACCCGCCCATACGGCCATGCGCTCGACGGCAGCGCGACCAACTCCGCCGGGATTTCTTCCTGCTTCAAAAGATGGATCTCGCGGCTGGAAAGATCCACAAACCCAATCCCATCCTCGCGCACAACCAAATACGGATTCCGCCAACTGCTCATCTCATTCAGCCGCGGATACTTTGAAGCATCGGGCGCATCGATGCGTTCGAGACCCGTGGCCTGCGGCGTCGCTTCGCCAGCCTCCGGCTGCGGAGGCTTCGAGCACGCCACCGAAACCGCCAGCAGCATAAACGCGGCGCTTGCCGGCGCCAGCGCCCGCAAAGGAGCTCCCAAAATCTCTCGCAAAATGGTTCGCACCAAATTTCCCCCGCCCGCCATTATCGCTGCATCGCGCGTTTGCGGTGGACTACCGTTTCAAGTGCCGCCTGCGTTTCTTTCGGCAAGTGGTAAGACTCGGCGTCATTCGGAAACTCGTGCGACATCACGTCCGCCTTAAACCCCAGCACCGAGTGCGTGATCAGCGCGGCCGCGTCTCCATAGCGTCGAACAAATTTTGCCGGCTGCGAAAACGTCAGGTTGACCAGGTCGTGAAACACCAGCACCTGCCCATCGCAATCCGGCCCAGCCCCGATCCCAATCGTCGGAGTCTCAACCTCCGCGGTAATCATCGCCGCCACTTCACGCGGAATCCCCTCCAGATAAATGCATGCCACGCCCGCGCGATCCAGCGCCACCGCATCGCGCATCAATTGCTCAATAGCGTTCAAAGTCTTGCCCTGAACTTTGTAGCCGCCCATCACGTTCACCGATTGCGGCATTAGACCGATGTGCCCGGCAACCGGAATCTCCGCGTCAATCACCCGCCGGATCACTTCCACCCGCTTCTCGCCGCCTTCCATCTTCACCGCTTCCGCCCCGCCTTCTTTCACAAAACGCGCGGCGTTGCGTATCGCTTCGTTGACATCCGCCTGATACGACCCGTACGGCATATCGGCAATCAGCAGCGCGTCTTTCACCCCTCGTCGCACCGCCTTCACATGATGCAACATCTCATCGACCGTCACCGAAAGCGTGTTCTCGTACCCGAGCATGGTCATGGCCAGCGAGTCGCCGACCAGCGCAATGTCTATCCCTGCTTCATCCACCAGACGCGCCGTAGCATAGTCGTACGCGGTCAGGCAGGTGATCGCTTCGTGATGAACTTTTCTTTCGCGGAGAGTAGCCGTGGTGATCTTGCGACGAAGCTCCCGACGAAGCTCGCCGATAGGCGTGAGACTCACTGTGTCCTCCAGTGCCCCTCCCCAAACCGGGCGGATAGAGCCTGCATGCGTCATTTAGGATGACGCTCTCAGAATTGTACCCCCAATCCCGGCGCTGGTCGATATCCTTGCTCGATAGCTCTCGTCGATAGCTCTCGTCGATAAGCTCTGGCCGGAATTGTCGGTCGCACAATGGCGCGCGGAGGCAAGTTTACTGCCCCCTTCCTGTCTCCCATTCTGAAAATTGCCGCATATTTTTTCCAAAACCGGACGTACACCTCCTTTCGGTAACCCCCGGTAATCGTTGGTAACCATCGCCCTGACACTCCCCGGCTTTACAATCACCTTATTCCGCGATCCCGGTTTGCGCGGTTTTGCCTGGGAATCTCCCGGCGACGTTCAACCCGTTCGGTCACGCTTGCTTAAATCGCTCGCGTTCCGCGGGAATAAGGCTGGAGTCCGCACCCTATGGCGTTTGGTTTTGGCTTTAACAAACAAAAGGTTCTCAGCGCCGCGGAGAAGTTTGTCCAGCAGGGCAAGCTGCAGAACGCCATTGCTGAGTACGACAAAATCCTCAAACACGATGCCAACGATCTCACCGTCAACAACACCATTGGCGACCTTTACGCCCGTCTCGGCGACGCCGGCAAAGCCATCGAATGCTTCAAGACTGTGGGCGACGCCTATGCCGCCCAGGGCTTCACCGTCAAGGGCATCGCCATGTACAAGAAAATCTCCAAGATCAGCCCCAGCGTCGATGCCTCTCTAAAACTCGCCGAACTCTACACTCAGCAGGGCCTGTTCAACGACGCCCGCGCCCAATATCTCCAGGTCGCCGAAGATTTTATGAAAAACGGCGACCTCGACCAAGCCGTTCGCCTTTTCCAGAAGGTCCTCGAAATGGACCCGGAAAATGTGCCCATGCGCGTCAAGCTCGCCGAAGTCTACGTCCGCCTCGGAAAAAAGAAAGAAGCCTGGGAGATTTTCAGCTCCGCTGCCGAGGCCCTGCGCGCCCGCGGTTCCCTCCCCGCTGCCGAAGATATTCTCAAACGGATGCTGGTCCTCGATCCCGGCAACGGCTACGTCCTGTTGCTCCGCGGCAAAGCCGCCCTGGAAGCCGACGATCCCAAAAACGCCATCCAGTATCTCGA
>JAYUJG010000058.1:0-18094 GCA_043765355.1 Acidobacteriaceae bacterium
CCACGTTGCCGGCAGTCACGCGCTTAAGTTTGGAATCAACTTTATTCACGAGCCCGTGCTGGGCGGCGCTTTCGCCGCCACGGCAGAGAACTTCTCCCAATTCGTATTGAATCCCACAGACTACCTGGATCCGGTCATCAACCCAAACGGGCTCCCGCAATTTACCGCCGATCTGACCTGCATGCCGGTCGGAAGCATACAGCCCTCACCGAACACGCAATGCTCATCCACTCCCGCGGGCGACGGCGGTTTTTCGCAGAACGTCCAGCGCCTCGGCCTCTACGCCCAGGATTCCTGGCGAGTCTCGCACCTCCTCACCGTCAACTACGGACTGCGCTATCAGACGACTGTCGGACTCTTCACCGCCTTTGGTAAGAGCCAGGCCGCCAATTCTTCTTACTCGCTGTTACCAGAATTCGGATTCCCCGCCGCCGTTCCTCACGACTACCACAAGCAGATTGCGCCTCGTCTCGGAATCGTCTATTCACCCGGAGAGAGCGAGAAGACTGTCATTCGCGCCGGCTTCGGCATGTTCTACAACGATCTGGCACAAGGCGGATGGGCCGCCGCATTTCAGTCGGTGAAACCGAATTCCGTAGCACCGCCATCGCTCATCGACCCCCATTACAAGACGCCTTACGCCATCCACATCACCGGAGGCGTGCAACATGCGTTCGATTCGCACTGGATCGTCAGCGCCGACTACACGCGCGAGCAGGGCAATCACGCTTATCGCGCCTACCCTTACTCGGACGCGATCCACAGCGCTACCATCTTCCGCTCCGACAACCGCTCCAGCTACAACGCGCTGATGCTGGGAGTGCAAGGCAACGTCGCGCGCCGCTTCAGCCTGACCGCGCACTACACGCTGGCCAAAGCGCAGACCTGGGGCTGCCTGCTCGGCGAACTCTTCGACTATGTGAACGGCGTTTGCAATCGCACTCCGCTCACTGGCTTCGGGCCCGGCGACTATGGTCCGTCCGGCGAAGACGTCCGACATCGCTTTGTACTCGCAGGTACGGTGTACATCCCCGGCGGATTCGAAGTGACCACGATTACTCAAGCCGAGAGCGCGCGCCCGTTCACGATCACGAACGCCACCAATGACGGCCGCATTTCAGTGAACGGCAACCCTACTGCCCTCGACGCTTTTCGCGGAACGCCCTACATCCAAGCGGATCTTCGCGTCAGCCGCCCCATCAAGATCAATGAGCGTTGGCAGGTGAATCCATTCGCCGAATTTTTTAACATCTTCAATCGCAACAACCCAGGCGCCAACTTCGTCGCCAACGTCGCGGCGCTGCCGGTTTCGCAGAACGACATGGCAACTGGAAACGTCACCGGCGTCTGCCCCGATCCCGCCTGCAGCGCGCCTGTGCCGATCACCAGCCTCAAGCAGCTCGAAATACCTTCAGGAGGTCTGGGAGACTTCTTCGGTCCGGGCACAACAGTAGGAACCCCATTCGCGGCGCAGTTGGGCGTGCGCGTGACGTTCTAGCGTAGCTTTTCTCAACGCTCCTTTCTCGCCAGCGCCACCCTCGCAATCCCCTGCAGGTCGTTCCTGATCGCAACTTCATCCCAGCCCGCGAGCAAGCCCCGCACATGATCCGCAATCGTCCCGCTGATCTCAAATACCAGCCAACCTCTGGGACCGAGCGCCGCATGAGCTTGCGGAATCAGCCGCTCGATTACTTCCAAACCCGTAGGCCCCGCAAACACTGCATTCCGCGGCTCAAACTTGCGTACTTCAAGCTGCACCGACTCTTCCTCCGACTCGCCAACATAAGGAGGATTCGAAACCACGATGTCGAACGAAGCTGCAGGGAATCCGCTCAGCAGATCGCCAAGTCGAAACTTCACCCGTGAATCAAGCCCCAGCCGCGCCGCATTAGCCCGAGCGATATCGAGCGCGTCAGAAGAAATATCGGTAGCGCAGATGTCAGCCAACGCCAGTTCCGATGCCAAAGCCACCGCAATCGCTCCCGACCCCGTCCCCACATCCACGATGCGCCCGTGTGGAGCGGACACTCCTGTCCGCTGCCGTTGGTCTTGCTGTTGTTCTTGATCTTGCTCTTGACCGCGCCTTGAATCGCTCGACGCCACGATCTCCAGCACCGCCTCGACAAGATGCTCGGTCTCGGGACGAGGAATCAGCACCCCCGGCGCCACAACAAAATCCAGTCCCCAAAATTCCTGATGCCCCGTAATGTACTGCGCCGGAACCCCAGTGGCACGCCGCGCAAGTACCAGATCATAGCGCTGCATTTCGTCAGTACTAAGCTCGCGCTCAGGATGAGTATAGAGATACGCCCGATCGTAGCCGAGCGTGAACATGATGAGCAGCTCCGCGTTCATGCGCGGAGAAGGAACGTCCGCGCAGGTCAGCCGTTCGACTGCCGCGTCTAGAGATTGGCGAAGTTGCACTGTTCTATTTCACCACGAACTGCGCCCGGACTGGAACGCGTTCGCGATGATCGAATCTTTGTGATTGGCGATATCGGAGCCACCAGAGGTTCCAAGGTCGAATACGCAGGTCACGTCGACTTTGCTTGGGCGAACCGCGAGATCGCGGGCTAGCAAGCGACCCATGTACTCCGAAAGAGACACTCCCAACTGGCTAGCTCGCTGTCGAGCGCGCCGGAGAGTTGGTGTTTCTAGAATGAGTTGGGTACGTAACATCATGGTGGCACCGCCTATCATACAGCCGAGCTGTCGCTCCGCTGGGACGAGGCACCCGTCCCCACACGAGCATGTTTATGCCACGCTAGCCGCACCCGCCTCGTTATCGCCCTTCATCTTCTCCGCCTGATAATGCGTAGTCAGCGCGTCGACAATCGGTTGCAGCTTCCCGTCCATCACCTGCTCAAGCTGGTGGATGGTGAAGCCGATGCGGTGATCCGTAAGCCGGTTCTGCGGAAAATTGTAGGTTCGAATCTTCTCCGAGCGGTCCCCTGACCCGACCATCTGCTTGCGTTCTTTCGCCAGAGCATCCGCTTGCTTCTGCATTTCGACTTCATACAGCCGCGAACGCAGCACGCGCATTCCTTTTTCGCGATTCTTAATCTGCGATTTTTCGTCCTGACAGCTCACGACCGTGCCTGTCGGAATGTGCGTGATTCGCACCGCGGAATACGTTGTATTCACCGACTGTCCACCTGGCCCGGAAGAACAGAAGGTGTCGATGCGCAGATCTTTCGCTTCGATTTTCACGTCCACTTCTTCGGCTTCCGGCAGCACAGCCACGGTGATCGCGGAGGTGTGAACTCGTCCCTGCTGCTCGGTGGCAGGCACGCGCTGCACGCGATGCACTCCACTCTCGTATTTCAGGCGCGAGAAAACCCGGTCGCCTTCGATCAGCGCGATCACTTCCTTCAATCCGCCAACGCCCGATTCCGACGTGGAGAGCACTTCCACCTTCCACTTATGCACTTCGGCGTAGCGGTTGTACATGCGGAAGACTTCCGCCACGAAAAGAGTAGCCTCATCGCCACCGGTTCCAGCTCGAATTTCGAGGACGACGTTCTTCTCGTCATTCGGATCCTTCGGCAGAAGCAAAACCTTGAGTTCTTCCTCCACTCCACCAACCCGCGCTTCGAGCTTCGCCAGCTCTTCTTCGGCGTAGGTCCGCATGTCGGGATCGGCCTCATCCAGTAGCACGGCGCGGCTCTCGGCGATGCCGCGTTTCAGATCTTTATACTCGCGATACTTCTCGACAATCCCCGAGACCTCGCTGTGAGCCTTGGCAGTCTTCTGGTATTTCGCCGAATCGTTGGTGATGTCCGGCGACAGCAGCGCCTTGGTCAGCTCTTCGTAGCGGATTTCGATTTGGTCTAAACGTTCAAACATGGTCGTTGGATGTCAGTCGCTGGTCGTTAGTCGCTAGGCTGCTTTTTCACGGAATCTGTTGATCAGGGCATTCAGGCCTCGACCGATTCCGATTCGGCGGCAAAGCTCTGTCGCCTTTCCTTCTGACACGTATTGTAACCGTCGTGCAATCAAAACCTGCGTCTGTAGCTCTAACAAAGACCCTCTGGCATGAAGATGAAAACGCACGAACTCGCCATCCGACCGATGTCCCTTTCCCTCCGCGATATTACTCGGCACCGAAACCGCAGCTCGCCTCATTTGCGATACCAGCCCGTAAATCTCGTGTTTCGGAAACCCGCTGGTTACTCGGTATATTTCTTCCATCGATTCCTGCCAAATCCCAAATCGTGAAATGAGGAAGTTGTCGCCATCGCATCACCTCTGCGCTCAACGTAGTCTGCTCGGGGGAGAAAGCCTATGACGACTAACCGGCGGAATTGTGACATTGCCAAAAAAATTGCCGTAGGAATGAAGACCCGTCCGGAAAGTCCTTCCCAAACGACTAGCGACCAACGACTAGCGACTGAACTAGGCAATCACCAGTTCGCCACCGCGTTGCTTCTCCAGCGCCATGGCGGCATCAAGTGCGATGATTGCGCACTCGACTTCTTTGTCGTCGGGAGGCTGAGTGGTAATTCTCTGTAGCCACAATCCTGGCGATGTCATCATCGCAAACAGAGAACCACGATGCTTGGCGGCGAAACGAATGATTTCGTAGGAGACTCCCGCAATCAGCGGCAGCAGAATAATACGCTCCGCGAATCGCGCCCAGAACGTCGTCACTGGGATGAACATGTAGACAATCATCGAGATGATCATCACCGTCATCAGGAAGCTCGTTCCGCATCGCGGATGATAGGTCGAATATTTTTGCACTGCGGCGGTATCGAGCGTATCGCCATTCTCAAACGCGAACACCGTTTTGTGTTCGGCGCCGTGATATTCGTAAACGCGCCGAATGTCCTTCCACAACGAAACGCCCCACACAAAGAGCAGAAACATCGCGATCCGAATCAGCCCGTCCACCAGGTTAAACAGAAATTGCTGGCCGAATATCGGATCGATCTTCTTCAGTTCCGTCGTCGCCAGCAGCGGCAGAAACTTGTACATGGCAATGAAAAACACGATGGAGAACGCCATGTTCACGCCAGCCATCCACCCGCTGATTTCCATTTTCTTGCCCGACTCATCGGCTGGCATCTCGTCCAGCGCGGCATTGGCGGAAAACTTCAGCGCGCGGAATCCAAGGCTCATCGCGTGGCCGAGCGTCATCACTCCCCGCACCACCGGCCATCCCATCCATTTATGTTGTTCCGAAGGGCGCTCCAGCGGCTCGCTATGCGTGACAATCTCGCCCGACGGCTTGCGCACCGCAATTCCCCAGGCGTGCGGCGAACGCATCATCACGCCTTCCAACACAGCCTGACCGCCGACGAGCGTCTCCTCGCCGCTTTCCAGAGCCGGCAACAGCTGCACCGCCACCAGAAAACGTAAGACTTGTCGCCAGCTTTTTTGCCAATTACGCATAGTCATTGGATGTTGCTTCGAGAGGGACGACTCAAACCTTGCCTCTAGATTACCACAAGAACGGTCGTTGTTCGACCATCGCCACGACCCGCGAAAAAAGGCGTATCTCCTTATTTGTCAATCGATTAAATAGTCGATTAAATAGTCGATTCGATAGTCGGTTCAATAGAGATTCGAGTGTTAGTGGCTGTGCCCAGAGTGGTCGTGCGCCTCATGGTCGCCCTCACGATGTTCGTCGTCCTGCGCCGCGATCACGCACGCGTGCGCCGTCTCGCACACTTCATGCTCCAACTGAATCGTCGTATGCCGGATGCCAAAGCCTTGCCCGAGCGTTTCGTTGATCTCGCGCAGAATCGTATCGCTCTCCGACGTCGCCATGTCTTCAATCTTCACATGCGCCGAGAGCGCGTGATTTTCCGAACCGATGCTCCAAAGATGCAGATCGTGGACATCGTTCACGCCCTTGATTCCGCGCACCGCCGATTCCACCGCTTCCAGGCTCATGCCGCGCGGAGTGCCTTCCAGCAAAATATTCAGCGTCTCGCGCACGATCCCAAAGCTCGACCACAAAATTAAAACTCCAATGCCAACCGACAGCGCCGAATCGATCCAGTACTGCCCCGTCCAGAAAATCGCGAGGCCTCCGACGATCACCGCCGCGGTTGATAGCGTGTCGCCCACCTGATGCAGCAACGCGCTTCGTATATTGACATCGCGCGACGAACGCCAGAGCAGAAGCGAGATCGCGCCATTCATCACGAGGCCTGCCGCCGCCACCCAAATCATCACGCCGGCCCGCACATGCTCCGGATGTTGGATCCGCTGAAAGGCCTCGTAAAAAATAAAAAACGACACAACCACCAGCGACAGGGCATTGACCAGGGCGGCCAGCACTCCCGCGCGACGGTATCCGTAGGTCTTGGTGGCGCTTGGCGGACGTCCTTCGAAATAAACCGCGACCAGCGACAACAGCAGCGCCAGGAAATCGGAGAGGTTGTGTCCCGCCTCGGAAAGCAACGCCAGAGAATGGGCGCGGATGCCAGCAATCACCAGCAGGACAACATAAAGCATGGTGACGGCGAGCGAGATACGCAGCACGCGCCCCGTCCCATGATGATGATGATGTCCGTGCCCGCCGTGCGAGTGCATGTTCTTAGAATACGGTTGGAGCTGGGGCGCGGCAAGTAGCCAGCCACGAGAGGGCTCGGTTCTGACTATGGCACTCCGCAACTAGTATTGAAAAGGGAGTGGCCCGTGCAGAAAGTGGGAGAGGATTAAATAGGCATCTTCCTGCCGCGTCTTGGCTACACCTAAAAAGTCTGTTCTCTTGCGGCCTTCCCCGTCAGTTTTTCATGTCGCTTGCCAACCATCTAGCGAAAATGCAAAACAAGCGGATAGTTGGATACCGGGGGCCGCGGCATATTTATTTTCGGACGGTGCCATGATTGCGCGGTGACCGTGTGGCGCAGACGGTGCCAGTCGCGCTATTCTTTTCCGGCACAGGAGAAGCCATCCAATGAAGCAGACTTTCACAATCACAGCATTGTTGTTCCTCGTGATGTCGGCAAACGCGCAAACGGCGACCGCGCCGGCAGCGCCCTCGTCAGCAGCGCCCTCGCAAATCAAGAATCCGGTCAGCAGCGCTCTCCGCGACATCCTGCCCAACCGGCAGAAAAACACCATCGCCGCAGTCGAAAGCATGCCCGCGGATAAATTTAACTTCAAGCCAACTCCCGACCAGATGACGTTCGGACACCTGGTTGCTCACATGATCGAAGCGAACAATATCTTGTGCAGCAAAGCCGCGTCCGTTGCGGCGTCCAAGGCGGAGGAAGCAAAAGAGTCGGACGGCAAAGACAAGCTGGTCGCCGCGCTCAAAGCCTCGTTCGATTTCTGCGCCGACTCACTCGCGAAAATGGACGATTCGAAGCTGGGTGAAACCACCGAAGTATTCGGGCGGCAGGCCTCGCGGGCGTGGGTGAGCATGGTGTTGGGCAGCAGTTGGGCCGATCACTACGCTGAAACTTCGATGTATCTGCGGCTGAACGGAGTGTTGCCGCCGACGGCGAAGAAGTAGCGTGTTGTCCTTCAGCGGAGACAGTCTGGGCGAGGGCCGAGCTGTGCTCGGCTTGGACGGGCGAGGCGCCCGTCCCCACACGCCCGTTCCAACGCGCCGTCCCCTCCCCATGTGACTTTGGCCACTATGCTAGTAGCTTTTCTAGGTCTTCCTCTGCGATCACGTTGACCTTTAACTCCCGCGCCTTATCCAGCTTCGACCCCGCATCGCTCCCCGCAACAACATAGTCAGTCTTTTTGCTGACCGAACCAGAAACCCGTCCGCCCGCATCTTCTATCATCTTCTTTGCTTCGTCCCGCGTGTGGCGCTCGAGTGTGCCCGTTAGCACAAAAGTCTTTCCCGCCAGTTTCGTGCCTTTTTCTTTCTTCTGTCCGGTAAAGGTGAGTCCCGCTTTGCGTAGATCGCCGACTAGTTTGCGATTGTGCTCGTCACCAAAGAATTCCACAATGCTTTCCGCGATCCGCGGTCCGACTTCGTTCACTTCTTCGAGTTCCTCGGCGCTCGCTGTCTTGATTGCGTCGAGCGAGCCGAAGTGTTCCGCCAGAAACTGCGCCGTGCGCTCGCCCACCATTCTTATGCCGAGACCATGAATCACGCGCTCCAGAGGCGCCTTCTTTGAGGCGGCGATTTCCCCGAGAACATTGTCGGCGGACTTCTCGCCCATCCGCTCAAGTTTCAGCAGGTCGTCTTTGGTCAGCGTATAGAGGTCGGCAACATTTTTGACCAACCCGCTCTCGGTGAGTTGATTGACCAGGACTTCGCCGAGTCCGTCGATGCCCATAATGTGGCGGGAGGCAAAATGCAGAATCGTCCCTTGCAGCTTCGCGGGACAATTCGCATTCACGCAGCGATGATCCACCTCGCCCTCGGTTCGCACCACGTTGCCGCCGCATACGCGGCAGTGTTCGGGCATCTGGAATAAATGTCGCTCAATTTTTTCATCAAACAACGCGCCGGATGTCGGTTCGGCGGGGATAACCTCTGTAATTTTGGGGATGACATCTCCGCCTCTCTCGACCAAAACCCAGTCGCCGATCAGCAACCCCAGTCGTTCGATCTCGTCGACGTTGTGTAGGGTGACGCGTCTCACCGTTGTACCGCCGATTGATACGGGTGCTATGAGGGCAACGGGAGTCAGCTTTCCCGTCCTTCCAACCTGGACGATTATGTCTTGGACCTGTGACTTTCCCGTCTTCGCTCCGAACTTAAAGGCAATTGCCCATCGGGGAGCTTTTCCCGTGAAACCAAGCTCCCGCTGAAGTCGGAATTCATCGACTTTGATGACGACCCCATCTATTTGGAATTTGAGATGTCCCCGCTTTCTGCCCCACGCCTTGATACAGCGAAGGATATCTTCGAAGCTTCCGGCCAGTGAGTGGTCGACCGCCGCAAACCGCAAACCCTGAAGCGCAGAGAGGCTCTCGGATTGACTTCGATGAGAGTTCCTTCCGTCCACAAAAAGCGAATAGGCGTAAAAATCGAGACGGCGTTTTGACACGATGGTTGAATCTAGCAAACGCATTGTTCCAGCCGCAGCGTTTCGTGGATTTGCAAAAGTCGACAATCCTTGGTCCTCACGATCTTGGTTGAGGCTCGCAAACGTGCGTGTGCGGAACACCACCTCTCCTCTCACCTCGAAATTCGGCGGCAGATTGTAGTTGGCGAGCAGGGCAGCGGAAACCTTCAGCGGGACTGCTCTAATGGTCCTCGCGTTAGCCGTGACATCCTCGCCGACATCGCCATCCCCGCGAGTGATTGCCTTGTCCAAGCAACCATCCTTGTATCGAAGAGCAAGCGACATCCCATCCATTTTCAATTCGCACACGTATCTTAAAAGTCGTTCGCCGCTTAGTTCGTGCACGCGCCGTTCCCAGTCTTTGAGTTCCTCTTCCGAGTAAGCGTTGTCCAGCGAGAGCATCGGGAGCGAGTGCTTCGCCTTCGCAACCCCCTCGCGCGGCCTGCCCCCGACTCGCTGCGTTGGGGAGTTCGGAGTAATGAGCTCGGGATGCTCAGCCTCGACCCTCTTCAACTCATTCATCAGCGCGTCAAACTGCGCGTCGGAAAGTTGCGGATCGTCCTGAACGTAGTAGAGGTATTCGTGGTGGCGAATTTTGTCGCGCAGAGCGTCGATCTTTTTCTGGAGGTTCTTCTCTGGGCCAGGGCTGGACATGACTGGGAAATTATAGTGCGGGGAGAAAGTTGTCACTTGTCAGTTCTCAGTTCTCAGCAAAAAGCGTTCCGTTGGTAGGCGGCGTGTGCTTTTTACTGAGAACTGACGACTGACAACTGACAACTTCCCTACAGCCTCTTCGCTTTCCGAATTCGTCCCTGCCCCAATGCGCCGCGCCCGATGCTTGACGGAGGCTTCTTCATTCCCTCCAACAATTCTTTCAGCACGGTCGCGTTGTTGTGCTCTTCGTTTCGCGACGCATACAACAGCGTGAGCCGGCGCTTGCCTTCCGCAAGATGATGCAGCTTCTCGACCGCGGCCGCGGCTTCTTCGCCAACCAACTCCTTGAGGTAGCGTCGCCGGAACATCCGCCATCCCTCGGGATTCGCATGGAACCACTGCCGCAATTCATCGGAGGGCGCGAGTTCGCGAAGCCAGAGCTTGAGTACCGCGTCTTGTTTCTTAACCCCGCGCGGCCACAAGCGATCGACCAGCACGCGCACTCCGTCCGAGGCAGCGGCAGCTTCGTAAACGCGTTTGACCGCAACACCCATACTTTCCGTATTATCATTATCCTACTTCTGGGCCAAGTCTCGCAGCCCGCACATTCTTCATGACCCTATCGCGTCGGATTGCTCCGTGCCTCCGTGTCTCCGTGGTGATCTCCGCCCTTCTGGCCATGGCTGGGTGCGATGTCGAGCGCCTCAAGTCTGACGCTGAACTTGGACTCAACCCGCAACAAGCCGCCGGCCGAAAAACCTACGACGACTATTGCGACCGCTGCCATGAACCGTATTCTTCGCGCGGTAAAAAAGGCCCCAGCTTGCAAGGCGTGTTCAAACAGCAATATCTATCCGTCAGCGGACTACCCGCCAACGACCAGCGCGTCACTGAAATCGTCAAATCCGGGCGAGCAAAAATGGAAGGCTTCGGCCAGGTGATGAGCGAGCGGCAGATCAAGGACTTGTTGTCGTATCTGCACACGCTGTAGCAGTTCTCAGTTCTCAGTGGTCAGTTCTCAGTAAAACCGGGGCGTCTCGTGCAATTGTTTTACTAACCACTGCCCACTAACCACTCTCAACTGACAACTGACCACTGCTCCTGTGGCATAATCGGCCCCAGTGTCCACCGCCGACAAAGCCGGGTTATTCCAGAAACTGCCTTCGACCGATGAGCTGCTGCGCCGGTCCGACGTGAAAGCGCTCCTCGATCGCCAGGGCCAGCCTGCCGTCGCTGAAAGTATTCGCGCCGTGCTGGGCAGGCTCCGGCAGGAATTGGCAAGCGGTCAACTCGACAACCGGGCGCTTGATCTCGCTCTGGACGGCCTGTTTGCCGCCGTCGAACGTCAGCTCCGCCAGTCGCTCGGCTACTCCTTGCAGCCGCTAATCAATGCCACCGGCGTAATCCTGCACACCAATCTCGGACGCGCGCCGCTGGCCGCCGCCGCGCTCGATCGCGCCCGCGCCACCGCCAGCGCCTACTCCAATCTAGAGTTCGATCTGGCAACCGGCGAACGCGGCAAGCGCGACATACATGTCGATCGCCTATTCCAAAAACTCCTCACGGACACAGACCGTGTGGTGACGGGGCTCCGCCCCGTGCCCTCGGAGCGCAGCTCCGCCATTTCGACCGTCTCTACCATCGTCGTCAACAACAACGCCGCAGCCGTCCTCCTGGCGTTGAACTCGCTGGCGGAAAACGGCGAAGTCATCGTCTCGCGCGGAGAGCTGGTCGAAATCGGCGGCTCGTTTCGCATCCCAGACGTGATGTCGAAATCGAATGCGACGCTGCGCGAAGTCGGCACTACCAATCGCACGCGCATCGCCGACTACGAAAATGCGATCACTGACCGAACCCGCATCCTCCTGCGCGTGCATCGCTCGAATTTCGAAATCACCGGCTTCACCGAACAGCCCAGCCTCGCAGAACTGGTCGTCCTGGCTCGCCGCCACAATATCCCCCTTGTGCAAGACCTGGGGAGCGGCGCCCTGTTTGATCTCCGTTCGGTTGGAATCAACGGCGAACCAGGCGTGCTCGACAGCCTGCGCGCCGGCGTCGACATCGTCACGTACAGCGGCGACAAACTTTTGGGCGGTCCGCAGTCGGGGTTGATCAGCGGACGCGCCGATCTGGTGGCGCGCATGCGTTCGAACTCGCTGTTTCGCGCCCTGCGCGTGGACAAGCTTACGTACGCCGCGCTTGAAGCTACGCTCCTCACCTATGTCAAACGCGACCACGACGCGGTGCCGGTCTTGCGAATGATGCGCTTGTCGAAGAACGAGATTGCGCGCCGCGCTCAAGCGGTGGTCGACGGCGTCGAAGCTTCTCGGGATAAATCTGGACGTCTGTCTGGACACCTGAAGATGGAGCTTGTCGATGGCGAATCGGTAGTCGGCGGAGGAGCCGCTCCATCAGCCGTCCTGCCCACTCGCCTGATCGCGCTTACGCACGCAGATATCAACGCCGACGAATTGAGCAGCCGCCTCCGAGCCAGCGCGCCGCCGATCGTCGCCCGCGTCGACGATGGCCGCGTGCTGTTGGACCTGCGCACGGTGTTTCCCGATCAAGATGCCGGTCTTGCCGAGACGCTGATCTCTCTGTGCTGACTCGGGAGTCAAATTGCAAATTACAAATTACAAATTGACAATGTTTCTATGATTCTTGGCACAGGCGTCGACATCGCCGAAGTTCAACGCATCCGCGAAAGCATCGAGCGCTTTGGCGACCGCTTTTTGCGCCGCATCTACACCGAGTCCGAAATCGGCTACTGCGAACGGAAGGTCACCCGCTTCGAAAGTTACGCCGCGCGCTTCGCCGCGAAAGAAGCCGCCATGAAAGCGCTGGGCACAGGATGGAGTCGCGGCGTCCGCTGGTGCGATATCGAAGTAGTACGCCAGAAAGGTCAGCGTCCAACTATTCAATTTCACGGCGAAGCGGCGGCCATCGCAGCCCGGCTCGGCACGAAAAACATCGCGCTCTCGATCACCCATACGTCCGAGCAGGCGCTGGCACACGTCATTCTGGAAAATTGAAGGCGGGGCGGGATCGCTCTCGGCTTTCAGTTGGGGTGGAAGCCTTTTTTTTGCATATTCCCACTCTTTTTGGCTCCGGCAAATCTAGAGTCTGAAAATCCGCAGTCTTTGCTATGATGTCTTGTCGTTGACGGACCACATTGCCTAGCCAGAAACAGCTGAAATGGTCGCAACTCCGCGTGGGACTCACCGTCCTGATCGCCCTCATCACGCTCATGGTGCTGATTTTCATGATGAGCGGCACCGGCGGATGGTTCACCTCAAAAATTTCCATACGCTCCTACTTCGATAACGCCGGCGGACTGCGCGAAGGCGCGCCCGTTCGTTTGGCGGGTGTCGACATCGGCAACGTGACTGGCGTCAAGATCGTGAACGGCAAGCCGCTGACTCCCGTCGAAGTCACCATGAAGGTCAACACCAAGTACAAATTCAATCTCCGCAAAGATTCCGTCACTTTGCTCAGCACCGCCGGCATCCTCGGCGAAACCTACGTCGACGTGGATAGTTCCAGCGCGAAGGGTCCGGAGACAACCGACGGAGACACCCTCGCCGCTCGCAACCAGCCCGATATCCAGGACGTAGTCCGCGCCAGCCAGGGCACGTTGCAGAACATGGACTCGCTGCTGAAGCGCGTCGATCGCATCATCGCCTTCATCGAAAGCGGCCAGGGATCGATCGGAAAAGTAATTTACAGTCCGGCTCTGTATGACCAGATCAACGCCACCGTCGCCGAATTCAAAGGGTTGGTCGACGATATCCAGAGCGGCAAGGGATCTCTCGGTCCGCTTCTGACCAGCGACGAAGCCTATAAAAAGGTGCTCGCCGCGGTCGATAAAGTAAACCTCCTGGTTGACGACCTGCAGGCAGGCAAAGGCTCGGCGGGAAAACTGCTCAAAGATCCCGAGCTCTATGACAACGCCAATAAGACCATCGCCAACGTCCGGCAGTTGACCGACGACATCAACGCCGGCAAAGGCGCGCTCGGCAAGATGACGCACGATCAGGAATTCGCCGCCCACCTGCAGACCCTGATGACGAACCTCGCCACCCTCTCCGAGCGCCTCGATAAAGGGGAAGGCACGGCTGGAATGCTGTTCAAGGATCCCGCACTCTACAACAACAGCAATCAGATGCTGGTGGAGACGCGGGAACTGGTGAAATCGATCCGGGAAAACCCGAAAAAGTATTTGACCTTCCGGGTGAAGGTATTTTGAAGTGCGGGCTCGACTAACGACCAACGACCATCTGAGGTTTCCATGCGCAATCTTCTTGGAGTTTTAACTGTCTCGATCCTGCTCGCGTCCGCGTTGCTGGCGCAAAACAATCCGGCTTCCGCCGTTTCGCCCCAGTCCAAGCCCGCGGCCAGCCTAACGTTCTCCGCCGACATGCTCGACAAGGACATCAACCCCTGCAACGATTTCTACGCCTACGCGTGCAGCAAGTGGAGAGCGCAAAACCCGGTGCCCTCCGACCGCCCCGGTTGGGGCCGCTTCGACGAATTGCAGCAGCGCGGCGAATATATCGTGCGCGACATTCTCGAAAAGGCGTCCGCCGACAAACCCGCCCGCAGCGCCACTGAGCAGAAAATCGGCGACTACTACTCCAGTTGCATGGACGAGAGCGCCATCGAAAAAGCCGGCGCCACACCGCTCGACCCCGACTTCAAAAGTATCGCTGCGATCAAATCGAAAGACGCCCTGGCGCAAGCAATCGTGCGTTTGCATCGCGAAGGCGCCGACGTGCTCTTCGGGTTCGATTCCGGATCGGATTTCAAAAATGCAAGTCAGATCATCGCCCAGGTCGACCAGGGCGGACTCGGCATGCCTGACCGCGACTACTATTTCAAGGACGACGCGAAATCGATTGAATTGCGCCAAAAGTATGTCGAGCATGTAGCCAAAATGTTTACCCTCCTGGGCGACAATGCCGCGCAAGCCGCCGCCCAAGCCAAAGCCGTCATGGAGATTGAAACGGCCTTAGCCAAAGGCGCATTCGATCAGACCAACCGGCGCGATCCGCAAAAGATTTACCACAAGCTCACCAACCGGGACCTCGCCGCGCTCAGCCCCGCATTTAATTGGAACGCTTACTTCGCGGGCATGGAGACGCCGCGGTTCGATTCCCTCAATGTGGTGGAACCTGAGTTCTTCAAGAACATGCAGGAAGTAATCGGCGCCCACTCGCTGGACGATTGGAAGACTTATCTGCGGTGGCACGCGGTCCATGACAATGCCCGGATGCTGCCCGCCGCGTTCGTCAACGAGAATTTCGACTTCTTCGCAAAAACCATGCAGGGAACAAAAGAGCTGCGTCCGCGTTGGAAGCGCTGCGTAAGCTACACCAACGGCGACCTGGGCGAAGTGGTGGGCCAGATTTACGTGCAGCAAACCTTCGGAGCGGAAGGCAAGGAGCGCACCCTGACAATGGTAGCGGCGCTGGAAAAATCGTTGGGCGAGGACGTCAAAGCATTGCCCTGGATGGGCACCGACACCAAGGCCCAGGCTCTGGTGAAATTGCAGGCCATCACCAACCGCATCGGCTATCCCGACAAGTGGCGCGACTACTCGGCGCTCAAAGTTGTCCGTGGAGAAGCCTTCGCAAACTCCCAGCGCGCGAACCTCTACGACGTGCAGCGAAGGTTGAACAAAATTGGCAAAGAGCTCGACAAACGCGATTGGCCCTATCCGCCCATGACCATCAACGCCAGCTACAATCCGCTCGAAAACAACATCACCTTTCCCGCGGGAATCCTCCAGCCGCCGTTTTATGACAACAAAGCCGACGACGCCATGAATTTCGGCAGCATCGGCGCCGTCATTGGACACGAACTCACCCACGGCTTCGACGATCAAGGCAGCCAGTTCGACGCCGACGGCAATCTTCGCGATTGGTGGACTGCCAGCGACAAGAAGCAATTTGAAGAACGAACTGGCTGCGTCAAAGACCAATACGCAAGCTTCGTTGCCGTCGACGATCTAAAACTCAACGGCAAGCTAACTCTCGGCGAGAACACCGCCGACAACGGCGGCCTGCGCATTGCCTACATGGCTATGCTCAGCACCTTTGCGGGCAAACAGAAACAGCCCGCGCCCCGCGACGGCCTTTCCGCCGAGCAGCGCTTCTTCCTCGGATGGGCCAACGTCTGGTGCCAGAATCGCAACGATGCCTACCAGCGCATGCTCGTCACCATCGATCCGCACTCGCCGGCAAAGTACCGCGTCAACGGAACCGTCTCCAACATGCCCGAGTTCCGCGAAGCCTATCATTGCGCCGCCACGGCCCCCATGGTCAATCAAAACGCCTGCCGCGTTTGGTAGGAAAACTCGAGAGCGCCATCAAGAACCCAGCCCCTTAGGCGCGACATTCGTTAGCCCAGCGCGTCAGCGCTGGGACCGTTTGGCCCTTCGTCCGAGTCCCGGAGGGACGCCACGTCCCAATCCACAACGCCGAATATGCAACGAACTTCTTACCCAGCCCACCAGGCCCCAACCCTGACCGATCCCCTACTCCACCGTCACCGACTTCGCCAGGTTCCTCGGCTGGTCCACATCGCATCCCCGCCGCACCGCAATGTGATACGCCAGCAGTTGTAGCGGCACAATTTCCAGTATCGCCGACAGTTCTTCCGGAGCCGCCGGCACGAACAGCACATGATCGGCCTCTTCGCTAATTTCTTTGTCACCCTCGGTGGCGAGCGCTATCACGATGCCCGACCGCGCTTTTACTTCTTTCAGGTTCGACATCGTCTTTTCGTAACGCGTCATTGACTGCGGACTGTTCACGTCGCGCGTCGCAATAATCACCACCGGAAGATTTTCGTCGATCAACGCATTCGGCCCATGCTTCATTTCTCCCGCGGGATAACCTTCGGCATGAATGTAGGAAATTTCTTTTAGCTTGAGCGCCCCTTCGAGCGCGATGGGATAGTGAATGCCGCGTCCCAGAAACAGAAAATCCTGCGCCCGGACATACGTCTTCGCCAGCTCATCGCACGCCTCATCGGTCGTCAGAATTTGCTCCAGCTTGCCCGGGATGTGCGTTAGCTCCTGCACCGCCGCTTTGGCTTGTGCTGCCGTCATCGTGCCGCGGACTTGCCCCAGATACAGCGCGAATAAATACAGCGCGGTCAGTTGTCCGGTGAACGCCTTGGTCGACGCAACCCCAATTTCCGGCCCGGCATGCGTATAGACCGTTCCCGCGGCTTCGCGAGTGATCATCGATCCGACCACGTTGCAGATGGCCAGCGTCTTTGAACCTTTACTCTTCGCCTCGCGCTGGGCCGCGATGGTGTCGGCGGTTTCTCCCGATTGCGAAATCAGAAGCGTCATCGTCTCCCCGCCGATGATCGGATCCCGATAGCGCCATTCGCTGGCGTAGTCGACTTCCACCGGAACGCGCGCCAGATTTTCGATCATGAACTTGCCCGCCAGTCCGGCGTGCCAACTGGTGCCGCACGCGGCGATGTTGATTTTCTTCAGCGCCTTGAACTCGGCTTCGCTCACTTGCATCTCGTCCAGAAAGATGGCACCCGTATCTTGCGACACTCGGCCCAGCGTCGTGTCCCGGACGGTGCGCGGCTGCTCATAAATTTCCTTGAGCATGAAATGCTTGAAGCCGCCCTTCTCGGCCATGATCGGATCCCACGTTATCCGCTGGGCTTTGCGCTCCATCCGATTTCCGTCAAAGTCGGTGACTTTTACGCCGTCTTGCGTGAGCACGGCCAGGTCGCCATCGGCCAGGAAGAAAAGATCGCGAGTGTGATCGAGCAGCGCGGGCACGTCCGACGCCACGAAATATTCGTCCTTACCCAGGCCGATGACCGCAGGCGGCCCGTTGCGCGCCGCCACGATTTTATTGGGTTCGTCAATCGCGATCACTACCAACGCGAAGACGCCGGTGAGTTCCTTCACCGCTTTGCGTACGGCTTCTTCAAGCGATGGGCGCTTGCCGTTCCCGGTCTTCTGGTAGTGCTTCTCGATCAGGTGCGCGATGATTTCGGTGTCGGTTTCAGTGGTGAACTTGTGGCCTTCTTCGATCAGCTTGCGCTTCAGCGAAAGATAGTTTTCGACGATGCCGTTGTGTACCACAACAATCTTGCCGCTGCAGTCGCGATGGGGATGCGCGTTTTCTTCCGTCGGGCGCCCGTGCGTCGCCCAGCGCGTGTGCCCGATGCCGTAGGTTCCGTCCAGCGGCTTCTGCCGGATCACTTCTTCCAGGTTGCGCAGCTTGCCTTCCGCCCGCCGGATCTGCAGCCCTTCGCCGTTCCCCGCTACCGCGATCCCGGCCGAGTCGTAGCCGCGATACTCCAGCTTCCTCAGCCCTTCAATGATTACCGGGACCACTTGCTTCTTGCCTACGTATCCCACGATTCCGCACATCGATTTTGACTCCTTAGAATTTATCGGTGGGGGCCGGTGATGG
>JAYUJG010000059.1:0-31732 GCA_043765355.1 Acidobacteriaceae bacterium
TATTCGTCTCCGTGCACGCCAACTACAGCAGCTCAGCTGCCGCACGCGGCGTCGAGACCTACTACACCAATCTGTTTGCGGCTCCGGGCTCGCGCGAAATTGAAAAGCACGAAGTCGAGAAGGGCGTTGAAAAACATGACGCAACCTCCGCCAGACTGACACCGGTCTCGCTATCCCCCGGAGGCTTGCACGAAAAAATCGAGGAGTCGCGACGACTCGCCGCCAGCGTGCAGCATTCTCTTTACGCCACTCTGGCCTCGAACAGTCCTGACATTCGCAATCGTGGCATCAAAGACGCGTCCTTCCTCGTCCTAACCGGCACGACCATGCCGTCGATTCTCACCGAAATTTCTTTCGTAAGCAGTCCCGCCGACGAGCGCAACCTGCAAAGCGCCGCCTACCGCGAGCAAATCGCCGAAGCACTGTATAAAGGGATTGCGCGGTACCAGGAAACCGCTCCGCGGTCGAAGATCGCGCAACTGCAAACCGCTTCGGCGCGACGCTAGTAGGGGGGTACCCCCCTCCCCCTTAGTTTTGTCGAAATATTGGAAACAAAAAGACTATTTTCAACATATTGCGAGATAAGGACTTAGCTCGAAGACTTGTCTGAATGCTGGCTCTTGCCGGCGATTGACGCCTGCTGTCGCTCTCACATCTGATTATCAAAGAGTACCTAGGAACCGTCTCTGGAGACGGACACACTTCTGGCCAGGCCGATCTGGGAAGATTTTCGCACTGCATGTGATTGATGTCTGTAACGGCCATCACACTTGATTGCGATGAAAAAAGCTGACTCGCGTTGCGCACCCCAAACTATCTTTGCGGTGTTGTAAGCGAGGAAGACTTAAGGCGACACAAATCCATCGAGGTCTAGGCTCGTGGAATCCCACCTTTCGAAAAACGCGAAAGGCGGGGCACCCGGCCTGTTCCAAGATTGCCGTTGACATGACCGTTCATGAAATCTAATTTGTTGCGAGACTCTCTTGCGAGGCTCCATCGGATGCGGTGTGGCATGCTCGGGGTTGAACTGCATGGAGGATAGATGTCGGTCATTCCGCTAGTTGTCGGGCAAACTGTCGTAACGACGAAGGGAGATTTCGAGCAGTCCGGAGCGCGCCAGGGTAACGCCTTGCTAATACAGAACTTCGACGAAGATCAGCTATTGCCTGGTTCGCCAAACCTCAGCTACGACCTCCGTATCGGCGCAGTATACAAGGACCATCGAGACAGCGGTCGGAGGGACTTGGCGGATGACGGATCCATTGTCCTTCTTCCCGGAAGCGCAATGGTTATCGAAACTGAGGAAGATTTGCACATGCCGCGGGGTATGTTCGGCTACATTGTTCCTAGGGTAAAATGGCTTCAGAAGGGCGTTTCGAATACTCTGTCCAAAGTTGATCCTGGGTATAGCGGCCATCTGCTTGTGACACTTTTTAATCTGGGTAGAAAGACCGCCAAGATTCAAGGTGAGGAGTGTTTCTGTTCTCTTGTCGTTCACCGTGTGGGCACCGTTCCAGATGTTTTTCTTTACGACAAGCCCGAGAAGAGAATCACCGGCCCTCTCCACGAAGTTACGGCATGGCAAAAGGCTCGGAACATTATTGAGGCACATCCGGCAACCGCGACGCTAATACTAGCTATTGTTAGCCTGATTTTGACGTTTGTGACTGCGGCGCTAGCGATCAAGGATTTTCATCTGCGTGCAACAGTGAGCGCGCTCAACAAACTTCTGGGCCGATAGCGATCATTTCATATGGCAGAGTCAATAGAGACTTATTTGCTCGAATTGTAGGACCGGAACATCTGCCCCAATTGTGGCAAGACGATACCGCAAGGCACAAGAGTCGGCAGCGGACGAAAGAGTGAGGGTGGCTTCTGTAGCCTGGATTGCTATGCGAGCTTTTATCAACTCGAACTAACCGAACGTGCACGACGCCTCGCGGAGAGGTCCAAGAACAAGGAGTCATAAACGAAGATGCCGATCGAAACTCGCACTTCTGAGCATGAACTTTTCCCGGAGTTGGCTGCCGCCAGTCGGGGCGTAAAGTCAGGGGTTCTGCCCTCCCAAGACATTCGAGACCTGATTTCCACCGGAAAGATAGTGGCGCATACTCCGATATCGGAGGAACAGATCCAGCCCGCGAGCTTGGATCTCAGGGTTGGCGATATGGCCCACCGGGTTCAGGCAAGTTTTTTGCCTGGGCAGCACTCTACCGTGGAGCAACGGATCAACGAGCTGCGGATGAGCCGTATCGATCTGACCAGCTCCACGGTTCTAGAGAGGGGGTGCGTTTATATTGTGCCTCTACTTGAGGAAGTGCATCTGCCGGACAATATGTCGGGGAAGGCCAACCCTAAAAGCACGACCGGCCGGCTCGACGTGTTTACCCGGCTAATCACCGATTACGGGGTTGAGTTTGAGCACGTGCCACCCGGGTACAAAGGCAAGCTGTACGCTGAGATCGTCCCCGGGACTTTTTCGATTCGATTGCCTGCGGGCACGCGACTCAATCAGCTCCGATTTTTCCGCGGCAATCCCCTCGCTTCCGATAACTTGATTATTGAATTGGATGGGCGCGAGGCTTTGGTCTATTCACGCGAGGACAATCCAGTGAAGGCGCAAGTGGATAGGGGCCTAAGGGTTTCGGTGAACCTGCATTCGGTGGCCCCTTCCGAGATAATTGCATACAAGGCCAAGAAAAATGCGCCAGTAATCGACCTCAGCAAGGTTAACCATTACTCGCCAGAAGAGTTTTGGGATGCGAAGTACCACGTCGGCGACAAGGGGCTGATCCTAGATCCAGGAGATTTCTACATTCTTGCATCCAAGGAACAGATTCGAGTGCCTCCCGAGTACGCGGCAGAAATGGTTCCGTTTGATTCGTCAATTGGTGAGCTTCGGATACACTATGCCGGTTTCTTCGACCCCGGCTTCGGTTACGGAGTGAGCGACCTTACCGGGACTCGCGCCGTGCTGGAAGTCCGAGCGCATGAAGTGCCCTTTCTGATTGAGCACGGCCAGATTGTCGCGCGTCTAGCGTACATGCGGCTGCTGAAGGCCCCAGAAAAGGTCTACGGCGTCGGCATAGGGTCTTCCTATCAGAGACAGAGCCTGACGCTTAGCAAACAGTTTAAGAAGACTAGCTGACAACTGGAGCGCCGGGCTGGCAATCCTATTCATTTTCCAAGGGATCTAATTTGTCCCCCCGCCGTACTTCTCCAGCCATTTCAACTCTTCGCGCACTTTGATCTTTCCGTGCCACGGATTTTTTGCGAGCGAGTGGCCTTCGCCGGGGAAAATCAGTAAGTTGCTTGGAATATTGAGCTCGTGTAGGGCGCGGTCGAGCAGGTAATCCTCAAGCACCGACACGCGGACATCGTCCGCTCCGGCGACCATGTGAGTTGGGGTGCGAACTTTGTTGATTTGGTAGATGGCGGCTTCGCTGCGATAGCGGTCGGGAGCTTCCCAGGGCAGGCCTCCGAGGAAATACGCGTCGTCGAAGGTGGTGTCGTCGTTGCCCCAGTTGGCAACATTCTCTACGGCGCCGGCGCCGGTGACGGCGGCTTTGAAGCGCGTGGTCTGCGTGATCAGCCAGTTGGTCATGTATCCGCCGTAGCTGTAGCCGCCGATGGTGAGTTGATTCGCGTTGGCAACTCCGTCTTTTACCAGCGCATCGACGCCGGTCAATATATCTTTGCCGGGCCGGGAAACCATTTCCGGCACAATCTGCAGTGCGAACTTGTCGCCGTAGCCGGTCGATCCGCGATAGTTGGGCTCGAAGACCAGCCAGCCGGCGGTGGCGGCGAGACGATCCCACTGATACCAGTCGGCCTCGAAGTGATTGCCATCGGCGTCTTGCGGGCCGCCGTGGATGAAAACGAACAGGGGCAGGTTCTTCGCCCCAAACTTTCCCGGAGGATACATCAACATGCCTTCGACGGGTGTGCCATCGTCGGAGGTCCAGCGATACGGCTTCGCTTTGGGCAATTCGCGCTCGGCAAACAATTTATTAAAGGAAGTGATGGGACGAGCCGTGGCCAGCGTGTCGGGGCCGTCGGCGATGTAGACTTCCGTCGGCCGCGTGGTCGCCGAGTAGGCGAACGCGATGCGCTGAGCGTGCGCCGCGGCGGCGGGGACCCCGTAGGTTCCGGGCCAGCCCTGGCGCTTCACCAGCGCGGCTTTCGGATTTGTTTGTGAGATGTACTGCACTTCAGTGCCTTCGCGACCGGCGCACAGCACCGAGCCGTCTGGAAGCTGCGTGTAGTGCACGACTTCTCCGGGATAGTCGGCGAACCAGCGCTGGGCTTCGGTTTTGCCTGACGACTGCGTCGACGCGTCAACGGCGTCGATCCAGTAGAGGCGCGGTTGCGGGTCTTCGTATTTTCGTTCCAGCGAGCCGAGGTTCACCTGGAAGAACAGATGGCGATTGTCTGCCGCCCAGTCCAGATTCAATTCCACGGCTTGGTTGTGGGTCAGGCGAAGAGGCGAGGATGCTTTGGCGCCGCTGGCCAGATTCACCAGAAAGAGTTCGGTGTCTTCTACTTTTTCCTGGCGCTCAGACACTGACGAAGTTACGAATGCGAGGCGCTGGTTGTCATGCGAGATGCTGAGTTGATCGACACGCAGCGGCGTGCGCGCAATCGCAATGGCACCGGAGGTGGAACCGGAATCTTTTTCGGATTCCGCAGTCTCTTTGGCGCCGAGCGCGGCGTGGCGCGCGAGGGCGTCGTCGAGCGATATACGAAAAAGTACGTCGCCGCGCTCATCGCCGCGGAAGCGAATCGTGTCTTTCCAATCTTTTCTGTGATCGTCGTTCTGCTTTTTGTTCCAGGGCTCGCGGGTTGCAAACACGATGCCCTTCGAGTCTGGCGACCAGGCGAAGGCGTGGACTTCTTCGTCGCCGGAGGTGATGGCGAAGGCCTCGCCGCCGTTGGGCGAAATCAGAAAGAGCTCGGAGACGTCCGCGTCTTTGTCGTTGATCTTGCCAGTCTTAGTCTTGGCTGTTGTGGTCTTGGCTGTCGTGGTCTTGCCAGTCTTCGCGCCGTTTTCTGCATCGTTGCTCGCGTCGCCATCCTTGCCTCCGGCGGTTTTGCGCTCTGAGAGAAAAGCGATCCACTGGCCGTCGGGCGACCATTGCGGCGAGCCGTCGTGGCCGGACTGGGTGAGCTGCGTCAGATTTCCCGGGTCTGCCGTTCGATAGAGCCATAGTTCTTTGCGAAAGATTTGCTGATCCCAGTCGGCTCGCTGCACTTCGATGACGACTGAATTGCCGTCGGGCGAAACTTTCACCGCCGGAAAACTCACGGAGTTGAAGAATTCGTCGAGCGTCAGGCTGGGTAGCTTGCTCGGGTTCTGGGCAAACGTCGAGTGGGAAAACATCACGGCGCAAAGGACATACGCCAGGGAAAGGGGCAGGATTGATCGTCGCATGGGAGTCAGGCGCATTGAAGTTCGTCGCATAGGGTTCTGAGTAAAACCGATTTGGTGTGTCGTAGTAATGGTGGCTGTGACGCCGGCATCTTGCCGAATGTGCAGACGGCGTGTCGCTTTCGGGACGGCGGGCGAGACGCCCCCCGGACAGCCGCCGGGACGGCAGCGCTACACCGGACAGCTGCGGGGATGGCAGCGCTACGGTCGCGTTCACGATGGCAATCCATATCTTATGGTGCTGTCGGTTGCGCGTTGCGCAGCGCTTCGTCCAGCGTTTGGTTGCTGGGCACGTTCTGCTCGACCACGCGCCATCCGTCGTCGTAACCGCGGAATCCTACGGTCGAGCGGTAGCGCACTCCGCCGTCGTAAAGCGCCTCCCCGACTCGATTGATGGAAGCCCAACGCCATAGGAACTCGACGTCGGCGAAGTTGCCAGCTTTGCTGATGCCGGTGACGCTGACCAGTTCGCGGCGGGCTACCTGAATCGACATCGGACCATTGTCGGGCAGCGCGCTGGTGATCAGCGGACGAATCGTATCGACGCCCAGTGGCGTGAGCAGCACATCCCAACACGGAGGAGGCTCGATTGCGGCTGGACACTTCTGGCTGGTGCCGATGATCCATCCGCGGCGTTGCAGCACCATGAAATCGGGAGAACTGAAGTCTTTGTTGGAAACGATGCCGGTCCTTAGCCAAAACAATTGCGGCGCTTTGAATGCTTCCGAAGTCGTGATCAAATCGGCAGCGAGCCGGCGGGTCAGGAAGTCGCGCGGAGAACAGCCCAAGCCCAGAGACAACACGACCGCCAGCAACAATGCTTTTCCGCGCATGAAATATGAATTATGGCTGCGAGAGGATTTTAACCAATTGCGCGCGGTTACGGGGCAGAAAAGGCGAGGCGGCAATTTGTCCGTCGAATGTCTTCGACTGTGACCAGCGGCCAGGGACCGGCGCGTGGCAGGCCGGACAATCGCCTTCTGGGGTCACGTTGTACTTTTCGATGTGATATCCGTGGCGCTGAATCAGCAGCTCGCCGCAATGATGACAGTGCGTGTCTTCGAGATTTTCCACTCGTCCGGGAAGATTGCCGGCATAGATGTAGCGTAGTCCGGCGTCACGGCCGATGGCGGCGGCTCGCAGCAGGTCTTCGGGACGCGTGTCGGCGGGCGACGTCATTTTGTAGTCTTGGTGAAAAGCGGTGACGTGCCACGGAATGTCGGGCGAAACGCCAGCGAGAAATTTTGTCAGGCTGCGCAGCTCGTCGTCGCTGTCGTTGAATCCGGGGATAAGTAGAGTAACGATTTCGAGCCAGATGCCCATCTGATGCAGGCTGCGGATGGTTTCGAGGATCGGCTGAAGGCGTCCGCCGAGCTCGCGATAGTGACGATCGTCGAAACTCTTGAGATCAACTTTATAGAGATCGATCCAGGGATGGAGAAATTCGAGCACCTGCGGAGTTGCGTTGCCATTCGAAACGAACGCGGTAAGCAAACCGGCCAGTCGCGCCTCGCGGAAGACTGCGACCGCCCATTCGCTAGTGATCAACGGCTCGTTGTAGGTGCTGACTATCACTCTTGCGCCTTGCGCCAGCGCGTCTTTCACCAGCATTTCAGGATCGGCTGCTAGCGGCGCTGAGACGGCGTCGGGATCGCGCAGCGCTTGCGATGTAACCCAGTTCTGGCAGTAGGAGCAGTGCAGATCGCAGCCCAGCATTCCGAAACTGTAGGCGAGGGCTCCGGGGTGGGCGTGGAAAAATGGCTTCTTCTCGATCGGATCGCACTGCACTCCGGCGACGTATCCCCAGGGAACGTAGAGCGTGCCGCCGCGATTGAAGCGAACCTTGCAGACACCGGGCTGTCCATCGGGAATCGGACAGCGGTGGCCGCAGGCGTTGCAGCGGACGCGATTGCGATCCAATTTTTCAAAGAGGGCGGGAGCGGCTTCGCGGACTTGGGCGTCGGCCGTCAGAATGTCGCGCAGCGTGGACACAAGCCTATTTTACGACTGTCGACAGTCTGTGTCCGGTACCTTGCTGACAGTTCCTCGATGGGCGCTGCGGGAGACGGGGCAAGCCCCGTCTCTACGGAAGAATCTGAGCTAGTTCGCCTCGGATTTCACGCGCTGGCTGTGGTTGCGAATCCACACTTCGGCCTTCTGCCGGGCGGCGGAAACTTGCGATTGGGTCATTTGGGAAGACAGGCCTTCGAGGCGAGATTTGCTGTTTTCGTCGCCCTGGGCCAGCGCAATTTCTGACCAGAAATAGGACTTGGACAAATCTTGAGGAACTCCGCGGCCGGCCCAATAGTAGGCACCGAGCGCGGCCTGCGCGGTGACGTGTCCCTGTTCAGCGGCCAGCTGGAACCAGAGCATGGCTTGCGTGTCACTCTGGAGAACGCCTTCTCCGTTGTGGTAGCGCAATCCGAGTTGCCACTGCGCTTCCGGATCGCCTTGGTTCGCTAACGTTTGCAGGTCTGCCAACGACCTCAGCGGCTGGTGTTGCTCGATCGAGCCACGATCGGCGGCGCCATGGTCGGATGCAGCATGATCGGACGAAGCACGGTCGGATCGGTTTTCGAACGAAACCGGCGTAGCCGCTCCGGTTCCCTTGATCAAGGACTTTTGCGCGGCTTGCGCCGACCCGGGCCAATGCTTCTCGATCATCGGCCCGACCAAATAGCCAATGACCATCGCGACCACAATGATGGCCATCCCAAGCAGCCCGAGATGAAGCAAGCGAGATGGGAGTGAAGACGCGGTTTTGACGACTGGTTCCAAAACCCGATCGGCTGCGGTTGGTCTGGTGCGCCGCTGTAAGGCTGGTTCCGGGACTTCGGATTCCTGGTCCCACAAGGCGGCGCGGATTGCCTGGATCGAACCGGGCTCGATCTTCGCTTCGACGAATGGCGTGGATTGCGACGCCAACGGTTTCGAGGCTGGCGGCTGCGACACGCTCGCCATCGCCTCTGCGGTTGTCACGGCCTCGGATTTCGACTCGGACTTCGACTCGGACTTCCGCTCTAACGCTGGTTCGGCCCTTGACTCCAACTTTGCTTCGATCTTGGGTTCGACCCTTTCTTCCCAGTGGGGCGTGGTCGACAATTCCGGATGAGCGTCGTCACGCCGGATGGTCTCGCAAGGCGTTCGGGGAACCATCTCGACGAGCCGATCCAGAACCACCCCGTGGGCCGTGGTGAAGGCCTGGGGATGGGGCGAGAAAAGTTCGAGCAGTCCAACCACGCGAAAATCGGAGACGATGGGGGCGGCCATCAGCGAGCCGATGCCAAGGGCGCGGCCGATTTCCGGATCGATACGCGGATCGTTCTCCATATTCTCGCAAGAGACGGGGATCCCCGTGCGCACGCATTCTCCGGACAACCCTTGTCCCACGTCCAGCAGAGAGCCGCGCGGTGGGGCCGGATGCCCGGTCGCGGTGCGCCAGACCATTTTGTCGTCGGTGATGAGCGCCAGCGCGGTGCCGCTGGCTCCGGTGAGCTCCCAGGCACTTTCGGTGATGAACTGCAAAATCGCCTCGACGTCGTCACCGAGGTCGCGGACTTGGCGGCGAGTTGCATCGAGCCAAGGAAGCGTGCCACTTCGATCCGGCATGAGGACAATATTCAGAGCGGGCGTCACCGAAACCGGCTCGGCCGGCTTCTCCTCTTCGTGTTTGCGACGTGCCAGTTGCTCGCTGCGGGCAACGTGATTCGAAGAGGCGATCAGCAGATTTGCAAAAAGCCATTCCTTGAGCGCCTGCCGCGCTGCGTCAGGCAGGGAGGAAAACCGGATGCCGCTGCGGCCAGCGTGGTCACTCCAGATCACTTCGCCACTGCCGTGAACGAAACTTCTGGTTTCCGGCAGATCGAGGCAAAGCGTGATTGCCCGGTCTATTTCCAGGCGTTCACTGGTTTGGACGGCGAAGCCTTCCTCGTGCAGGTCGAGCAACTCGCTGAGGTCGACCACCATGCCCGAGTCGGGGCCATTAAAACTGGCGTACACGGGAGTGTGTAGTTTCTGGCGAATGGCGCGGCGCCGCTCTCGGTTCGGAGAGCCCGCACCTGGATCCGGCAGTCTGAGAGTGCTCCGATCCATATTGCGACCATATTACTCTACGGATCGCTCGGAAGGGAGATAGAAACAATCGGGTCATTGGGTCATTGGAAATCATCGTAGGGCAGCGGACTCCTCGATAGCCCGATGGCTCGCACTCAGATCACCCGATTGCCTTTTTTTTAAAGGTTGGCGGCGAGGAACGAAGTCTCGTTTTGCGCAGCTGGGACGAGTCTGCCTGGCAAGGTGAGCACGCGCTGGAGGGCGTCCGCCAATGTCGTGGGGAATTCAGAAGTCAGGAGGTTGATATCCATTTGCAGGAAACGGTGGCTGTAGGTGCGATAGACCACGAGCGAACCCCGGCGCAGGTTCGAAGTTGTCATCAGATCGAGCGTCAGTTTCCACGAAGGCTGACTGGAAATTGCCGCCATGTGAGGGAATTTGCTCCAGTGAAAATGGCGTCCGGTATCGCCCGTCGCCACATGGTCGCCCGCAAGCGATTTGAGTTGCAATTCGAACGCGTCGAAATCGTTGCTATCGAAGGCGGCAATCAAGACGCTGCGCACCTGATCGAAATCGGCGGCCACTTTGAGCTCCTGAACCGCGCGGCGCACCGAGAGATTGTTGATCACGATCTGGCGCTGGTCGATGGTGCGCTGCGCCACCCGCCGCAGTTCGCCAAACTCGATGTAGTTTAGATGCTGGACGCCGAGCCAGATACCCGTCCCCACGACTGCCAGGACCAAACCCAAAGTGCTGCCGGTGGGCCAAAGCAGGAACAAGCTGAGCATGGCAAACATCGCCGAAACGGCATAGAGAACGATGACTACCTGGCGATGCGAAAAACCCATCTGCAGCAACTTGTGGTGGATATGTTCGCGATCGGCGGTGAAAATGGGGCGTCCGCTGATCAGCCTCCGCAAAATCGACAAGAGCGTTTCCAAAATCGGCAACCCGAAGGAGACCACCGGGATGGCTACCGCCACGAACGTCGGAGCCTTCTGCGCTCCGGCCAGAGCCAGTGCGCTCAGCATGAAACCGATGAAGAGGCTGCCCGAGTCGCCGAGAAAAATCGTGGCTGGATTGAAGTTGAAGCGAAGGAATCCCAGGATCGCTCCGGCGAGCGTCACGCTCATCAGCGAGCCGAGCCATGAATGATCGACCAGGGAGACAACAAAAACTACCATGGTCGAAAACAAGGCCGATCCGGCGGCTAAACCATCGAGACCATCGATCAGATTGAAGGCGTTGGTAACGGCCACCACCCACAACACGGTCAGCGGCAGTCCGACAAACCAAGGCAGCGAGTGAGCCCCAAAAATCAACGGCAAATCGAGAACACGCATTCCGCCGGCGAATAGCATCGCCGCGGCGACCGCCTGCACGGAAAACTTCCAATAGGGGCCGGCGCCGCGAAGATCGTCGTAGATTCCGAGACAAAAAATCAGACAGGCTGGAACATAAATACGAAGAAGCGTTGTGGGAGCGAGTCCTTCGAGCAAGCGGGGAAAGATGAAGGAGAGTCCCAGCCAGACGCTCAGACTGACCGAGAACGCCAGGAAAATCGCAACGCCACCCAAACGCGGAAGCGGCGCCTGGTGTACATGCCGTCCCTCATGCGGCATGGAAACCCAGCCTCGGCGGGTCGCCATGTCTCGTACTTCGCGCGTGGCGACGAACGACACCACCAGCGAAAACGCGAACAGCGCAAAAAAGAGCAGGGTCAAAGTCGGACTTCCCTTCCGGACGAAACACCCGGCATCGCACAACCCGCCCGCAACGCGGACGTTTGTTACTTGGTTCCGGCTGGGCTTGGTATTGGCAGCGCCAGGACGATAGTGAATTTGTTTCCCAAAACTATACAACTCGCGCCTGTCGTTGAGCAACCGTTCTCTGTATTTCCTTCGTTAACTGTTGGTGACCTCGGGGCTGCGAAAGCGATGACTGGGCGGGGAATCTACTGGGATTCCTGTGTTAGACTCGTCGTACGCATCAATCCAGGAGTCTTGGTATGTCGTGGTGGAATCGCGACTTCATTCGGCGAAGTCTTGGCGCTCTTCTTCTTGCTTTCTGCAGCCTCCCGATTCTGTTGGCGACTGCTCTGGCGCAAACGCCGGCCACGACGGAAGCTCCACAGCCCACGTCGGCCAGTCCGGCAACTTCTCCCCAATCCACTTCACCGCAAGCGGCCCGCCGGCTGGCCAACTCCAACGTGAGATTGGGCGTCGGCGACCTGATCGAAGTCAGCGTATTTGGAGTCCCCGATCTTTCGACCAAGACGCGCGTGAGCGGCTCGGGAGACATCTACCTTCCGCTGGTTGACTACGTTCATATTGCCGAACTCACGACCGATGAAGCGCAGGAGGTCATCCAGAAACGTCTTGAAGATGGAGGCTTTGTGCGCGGCCCTCATGTTTCCATTTTCGTGGACGAATCCGCATCGCAAGGCATTACGATGCTCGGAGAGGTGTCTAAACCCGGATCGTACCCCGCGATTGGCGACCGGCGGCTTTTCGACTTGATCTCTGCCGCAGGAGGGCTCACCGACAAGGCGGGCCGCAACGTAACCATTGAACGCCGCGGAAATGCCGACCAGAAAGTTGAGCTTCAGCTCTCTTCGAACCTGACCGAGGATATGCAGCAGAACGTGGATGTTTTCCCGGGAGACACAATCATTGTTTCTCGTGCGGGAATTATCTATGTTGTCGGAGATGTAGCTCGTCCGAGCGGGTTTCTGATCGAGGACAATTCCATCACCGTGCTCAAAGCTCTGGCACTGGCTGGGGGCAACACCCGCACGTCTTCCTTGGGCAAAACGAAGATCCTGCGGCAGACCCCAAACGGAATTCAGGAGATTCCCATCAACCTCAAGAAAGTCCTCTACGCCAAGGCACCGGATATGGCTCTGGTCAAAGGCGATGTTTTGTTTATACCCGGCAGTGCAGCCAAGGCTGCGGCCTATCGCAGTGTGGAGGCGGCAGTCTCGCTCTCCACCTCGCTGGCGGTGCTTTCGGTCCACCCGTAGATCGTGTGGAGCGGACATTCGAGTCCGCAGCTCTTGAATTTGCTTTTGTCGATCACTCGTTTGCCGGCACCCTTGGCCGACACCCACCGCTACACTCCCAATTCCATCAGCACCGCGATGTAATCTGCCGCGGTTTTTTCGCGAGAGAGTCGGCTGACGATGTATTGCCGGCCGCTGGTTCCCATCTGGCGTCGGCGCTCAGGATCGCGCGCCAGATCGAGGATTGCCTGGACGAGGGCCTTGCTGTTTTCGGGTTCCACAAACAGGCCGGCGCTCGCGCCTTCGACAATTTGGCGAGCTTGTCCATCGACCGCGACGATGACGGCGCGCTCGCACGCCATGTATTCGAGGAGTTTCGTCGGGATCACCGTCTTGAATAGCTCCGTCTTCTTCAACATCACCAGACAGAGATCGGCGGCGGAAACGTAGCTGGGGATGCGCTCCCGCGATTGTTGGCCGAGGAACAGGATGTTGGTGAGTCGGCGGGCGGCCGCGAGCGCTACGATGCGATCCTTTTCGGCGCCTTCCCCAATCACTAGAAACATCGCGCTCGGCATTGCCGCATGCAAGTTCTCGGCGGCAGTAATCAGGGTTTCCAGCCCGTGCGCGTTGCCCATGGTGCCGATGTAGCAAATCAGAAAACGATTTTCGAGTTTCAGCTGCCTGCGGACTTCCATCGCCCCAGGATCGGGCCGGAAAAGATCGGTTTCCACTCCGTTCTCGACAATCGAAATTGTTTTTGCGGGGATCTCCCAGTGAAGGATCAAATGCTCCTTGAAAGCTGGCGTTACCACGACGATGCGGTCGGCGCGACGGTAAAGAAATCCGGCGATCGCGCCGAGCGTTCGATGAAGGAGGCTTCCCTCGCTACCTGCGCCGACGGCTGCGAGCGATTCCGGCCACAGATCGCGCACTTCGAAAACGAAAGGAACGCGCTTCCACCACGCGAGCCACCATCCAGCCAACGCGACCAACAATTGCGGAGACGTGGCGATGATCACGTCGGGCCTATCAAGCGCCAAGCCGCTTACGCCTGCGGAAATACAGAACGACACGTAGTTGCGAATTCTCTCGTGCGCTTTTCGATTGGGCAGCGGCCATAGCCAGGTGCGGACGACGCGGACTCCGTCGACGGTCTCGGTGTAGTGAAGACGATGAAGCCGGCCACGCCACGTTTCGGGCACGACGCCGGTCGGATGGTTCGGAAATCCGGTGAGCACCGTTACTACATGCCCCATCCGCGCCCAGTGGCGCGACAACTCGACGGCACGCGCCGCGGGCGCTCCCATTTCTGGCGGAAAGTATTGCGAGACGTAGAGAATTTTCACGGGCGATTCACGTTCGGCATTCACATCTAATAGTGGAGCAACTTAAAAACGCTTTTCTCGATCAGGGCGCGCGTCCGATTGCTGCGACGCTGCGCGTAGCCTTCCCAGCGCGCGGCGACCTCCGCGAATCGCGCTTCGCCGGTCAGTTTCGTCATCACGCGCAGCTGTACGATATGCAGCCGATGGTAGAAAGGGCTCGCGAGCATTTTCATCCGCGTGCCCGATTGTTCATAGAGCGACCAGTATCCGGTATCGAATCGATCCAAATTGTGGAGTAGAGTTTCGACCCCTCGATCAAAAACACTTCTCGCCGAAACATCTCCGGTCGCCAGCCAGTAATCGAAAACGCCCCACAGGGCCCACAGGAATCCATTGAGAATATGGGTTGGCGGGTCGACAAGATATTCTTCGATCCACAGATGTCTTTCTATATCTTCAAACAGCACGCCGCCTTCGGTAATGGGCCGCGTCAGCGCAACAAAAGCCTTTTCGGCTGCGGCCCGATACTTTTCGTTTTTTGCTTGCGTCTGGGAATGAGCACGTGCGCGCAACAGAAGTGAAACGCCCTGTCCCTGTGCGAGCCCGGAATACCACGGAGCCTTGAGCGTGTCGCGATATTCCCAATCGAAATGATGGTTCCAGACCCAGAGGCCGTGGGAGTTGCGTTCAAGATTTGCGGCCAGCCAATCGGCGGAATTGAGCGTCTTCTGCCAGCGGGCGTCGTTGTGCGTCTCGCAAAATAAGTTGTAGTTCGCAAGCCCCCACTGCGCAATCGCAATCGGGTTGTACTGCAAGCCGATCACTCCGCGATAGTCGAGCATGGGGATGCCGACGGCATCGTGATGACCGGCGTACTCTGCCTTCTCACGAAACAACATGTAATATTCGCCGAGGCCGCCCGCATCCGCGCGCGGATTAATTTCCGGCGTCTCGTGCCAGAACGTCAATTGGCTGCGCCCGGAACCGATTGCCGCGCCAGCGTAGGCGCTGAATATCCGTCGATAGTATTGGCAACGATGGGCAACGCTCATGCCGATTCAACTTCCCAGATTGTGGTGACCAAGTCGTCCACCTCGACGGCGATGGTTGTCGCCGCAAGGTAGCGAGTGGAGTTTTCGCCATCGGGCAGGAAGGCGTTGCCGTATTGAAAATAGCGCATCGGGAAGCGATCCTTTTTCCAGCGAGCAAGCACCGGCCAGTTTGCTCCGTCTCGCGATCCGGCGATTTGCACTTCGCGAGTTGTGTTCACCGCGCTCGGCTCGATCATCGTGGAAAAGAACATTGCATCGCCAACGCCGCATCCGTAGATCGAAGAACTGGCAAGATCGCCCACGCGCTCGGCATTGACGCTGACATTGCCATCGCCCGCGCGCTCAAGCCGATAGACATGATTTTTCTCAGAAGGCGTGTCGGTCGAAAGATACAGCGCATCCTTTCTTGGGATCGCGGCGACCGCGCGAGCTTGCTGATTGCCCGTCAACACCGCTTCAACAGAGCGCAGGTCGCTCGAAGCCCGCAGCACCTTGCACTCGGAGCCCTCGTCTCCCGTCAAGATCCAAAGACAATCCCCCCAACGGTCGTAAATCATGTTGTGAATGTGCCGTATGCTCCCGGCCGCAAACGTGTAGGCAATCTGCCATGTAGATCCGCGATCGGTCGAAACGTAAATGTGCACTTCCGCGCGCTCGCGATTGTCGAAATATTCACCCCAGTAGATTTGCCCCGAGGGAACGGCCGTGATGTGCAGCGGGCGCGTGCCGCGCTGAATCTTGTGCGTCAGGCGAAACTCATCGCTGCCCGGATCTCGCGTCACCAGCGCACCAGGAACCGCGCCCACCATAGTCTCACTGTTGCCCAGCCCACCGGGAATTGCCAGCGCGTGAAAACCATCGCGCACCAGACGAGAACTCAGATTTGCGCGAGACGTCAGCCTTCTCCACCAGACGGGGGGAAAGCTCGCGACCCCTTCCCATGCTCCGCCCGCGTCGATTTGGGCCCGAGCATTCAGGCGAACGACCCGATAGCCGCGGCAGCCGTAAAGCTGGTCGCCATTCCACGCCAGCACGCGAATGCCGTGCCAGGCACCGACTTTCCGCAGCTTCAGAGCGGAAGATGCGGCCACCGCAACTGGACTCTCTGTCATGCCGGCGATCAACTCTCAGACTTGCGCGAAAAGAATGGCCCAATGGCGAGCACGTCCATCTTCGTACGCTGGAAGCAATCGATGGCTTCCAGCGGCGTGCAAACAATCGGCTCGTTCTCATTGAAGCTGGTATTCAGAATTACCGGAATTCCCGTTTTCTTGCCAAACGTCTGGATGAGATCGTAGTAAAGCGGATTTTCTTCGCGGGCCACGGTTTGCAAACGCCCGGTATTGTCGACGTGATTGACCGCGCATAGACTCTGCCGCTTCTCTGGACGAATTTTGTAGACATGCATCATGTAGGGCGACGGATGATCGTGCTCGAAATATTCGTGCTGCGCTTCGGCAAGAATCGCCGGCGCAAAGGGACGAAACCACTCGCGTTGTTTGATGCGCGAATTCAACACATCCTTCATGTTGGGAAGGCCCGGGTGGGTCACGATCGAACGATTGCCGAGCGCGCGCGGACCCCATTCCATGCGCCCCTGGAACCATCCGGCAACATTGCCCTGCACCATCTGATCGGTAACGGCGTCGAGTAGCGGAGCGCGGTCCAGACGCCGATACTTCACGCCCGCGCTTTTTAGTGCGGCTTCAATCTGGGCATCGGAAAACTCCGGGCCGAGGTAGGCGTGATTCATTTGCTGGCGGCGGGGCTGCTTCAGGACGGAATGATAGGTGTGAAGGGCGGCGCCGATTGCCAGGCCTTCGTCGCCGGCGGCGGGTTGAATCCATGTGCGGCGGAACGGCGTCCGTGAAAACAGTTTGCCGTTCGCAACGCTGTTGAGCGCGCAGCCGCCCGCCAGCGCAAGATTTTCATCGGGAACGCGTTTGTGCAATTCGTTCGCGAGATGAAAGAACACTTCCTCGAAGCAATGCTGCATAGCGTACGCGAGATCCATATCGCGTTGCGTAATTTCGGCGTGCGGCTCACGAGGCGCGCCGAAGAGCTTTTCCATCTTGTCTGAGAAATGCCGTGCCAGATGGACCGTTCCGTCGGGCATCACCTGCATTCCCTGATTGCTCCCCAGCGGCTTGAAATAACTCAGGTTCAGCTGGAAATTGCCGTTCTTGAGTCTGACAATCTTTCGAATCTCATCGACGTAGGTATCTTTCCCATAGGGAGCCAGGCCCATGACCTTGCCTTCGTCGCCATACTTTCTGTAGCCGATGAAATCGCAAATCATGGTGTAGAAGCTGCCGAGGGAATGGGGCAGAAACACGCGATCGAGCACCTGAATCTCATTGCCCTCGCATCGCGCGATCATCGAGGAAACGAAATCGCCCGAGCCGTCGTAGCTGAAACCCGCCGCCTTGTCCCAAGGCGAACAGTAGTACGAACTGGCGATGTGCGCGATGTGGTGCTCGAGATGGTGCTCCTGAAAGTTCAGAGTGGCCGCATCGACGTCGAGCGCTCCGGCCAGCAGCGAAAGGACGTCGCGCATCGACTCTTTGCGCTGACGCATTTTGATGAAGTTCAAGACCTTTGCCGGATTCGCCAATGCATACTGGACTTTTTTTGCGAGGTTTGCGTCGCTGTCTTGCCCGACGGCAACGTGCTGAACGTCGGTGATCTTCGCTCCGGCCGCATTCAGACAGGCTTTGATCGCGAGCGCCGGGAAGCCGCCGTAATGTTTTTTGCGGTTTAGCCGCTCTTCGGCAACCGCAAACAGGATCTTGCCGTCGTCGACAATCGCCGCCGAGGAATCGGCGTGGAACATGTTAAGGCCCAGAATCAGCATTTACAGCTCGTTCCCTTCGTTGATTTCTCTACGCAGACTATCAACAGTATCAGCGCCGCCCTGGCTGCCGAGAATTGTCCCGTAGAGACGGGGCTTGCCTCGTCTCGGTGCGGGCGGAGACGCGACAAGCCGCGTCTCTACAAATGCGGTGATTTTTCCCGTAGTGCCGACGCTACGAATTCGCTGAGCGTCACCGCTAGAGGTTGTCCGGTCTGGCATGAATTCTGCAGCCGTAGAGTGGCCAGCGTCGAACCGGCAATCTGTTCAAACGAAATCGGCGGCGGCGTCTTGCCGAGAAGCGCATCGACGAACGATTGCATCTCTGTTTTGTAACCCTTGTCTTGATCCCAGCGGGCGCGTGTGATTGTTTTGCGGCCGTTGCGGACAAGTTCGAGCCGCCGGAAATCTTCGAGGATTGCGACCGAGCCGCCGCCGAAAACTTCGACGCGCTCTTTCGAAACCGCCTTGTCGCCGTTGGCGAGATAGCCGATCGTGCCTAATGTGCCGTTTGCAAATTTAAGCGATGCGACGACGTTGTCCATGCTGTATTGGCCCGGATTGCCCACAGTTTGCGCCTGCACTTCGACGGGGCATGCGTCCGCGAGAAAACTAATGAAGTCCACAAAATGACAGACCTCGCCGAGAATTCGTCCGCCTCCCTGCTCGGGATCGTTGACCCAATGATCGGCCGGGATGTAGCCGGCGTTGACACGATAGTGGATGGCCAGCGGCTCGTGAATCTCCGAGACAAACTTCTTGAGCTGCAACGCCATGGGCGCGAATCGACGATTGAAACCGACCATCAGGAGCGGGGCATTGCCCTCGGCTTTCGCGCGCACCAGCGCCGCCAGTTCACTTTCGTGCAAGCAAAGCGGCTTTTCGCAAAACACCGCCTTACCCGCGCGCAGCGCCGCAAGCGACTGGGCGGCGTGAAGATTGTGGCGGGTTGCAATCAAGACGGCGCTGATGTTCGGATCCTGCAAAAGCTCGCTTTCCGAATTCGAACAGTAGGCAAATCCAAACTTCTCAGCCGCGTTGCGGCTGCGCGGCCCGGTCGCGTTGCAGACGCCGATGAACCCAACTTTTGGAATCGTCTTCAGCTCGGGCAGCAGCGTATTCTGCGCAAACGTTCCCGCTCCCAGTACGCCCAGGCCGATGGAGCCTGACGATGACACGCCGGAAGCGACTGGGATTCTCTGCGCCAAGTGCAACGCGCTTCCCGACTCGGCGCTCGGGTAAGTAATCAAGACGCCGAGAAACGGCTCGCGCGTGTTGCCCATAATCAGCTCATAGGAGCGAGTCGCCTGTTCCATCGGAAAACGATGCGTGATCAGCGAGGGCAGATTCAGTTTGCCGTCGGCGACAAATTGCAGAAAGGCTTCCAGGTTGCGCGTCTCGGTCCAGCGCACGTGACCAATCGGATAGTCGCGTCCCTTCTGCTCGTAAGCTGTGTCATAGCGGCCGGGACCATAGGACCGCGATAGTCGAAAATCCAATTCCTTTTCGTAATAAAGTTTGCGCTGCAAGTCCATGCCGACGGTTCCGACCGCAACTACGACGGCGCGGTCGCGCGCGATTTCAGCGGCGAGGTTCACGGGTTCGCTGCTTGAAGTCTCGGCCGTCACCAGCACTGAGTCCACGCCGGCGCCACCGGTTCTCTGAAAACACAAATCGCGAAACTCGCGGGCGCTGGAACATGCGTCCCCGGCTCCGCTCTCAATCGCCAGATCGGCACGCTGTCGCACGAGATCGAGTCCAAAGACGCGGCAGCCCGCGGCCTTCAACAACTGAACTGTAATTTGACCGAGCAACCCCAGGCCGATCACCGCGACCGTATCACCGAGCGCGACATCGGCGGTCCGGATGCCGTGCAGGCAAATCGCGCCAACCGTGCCGAAAGCCGCTTCTTCGTAAGAAACCCCGCAGGCAGCTGCGTTCGCAGTGTCGCTCTTAACTTCGACGTCGGGAATCTTCGCCACCAACATGCGCGGAACGCAAGCGATCTCGGCGTGCACTGCGTAGCCAGCGCCGGCGGAGGCGACGCGGTCGCCGACGCGGATGTCGGCGATGCCGTCGCCAACCGCGATCACGACTCCGGCGCTGCTGTAGCCCACCGACTGCGGCTGATCGAGGCGCGAACGCACCGTTTGCATCGTGGAGACCAACCCATCGCGCTGCATCTTGGCGAGCACGTCGCGCACCAAATCAGGCCGCGCTTTCGCTTTCGCCATCAGACTCTTGCCCGCAAATTCAGCGGACGCGCGCTCTGTGCCGGCCGACACTAGCGACGCTACGACGCGCACTAACACGCAGCCGGGCAGCAATTGCGGAGCCGGGACTTCGGCGACTTTCAAATCGCCCGTGCGCGCGTCTTGCAGGAGTTGCTTCATGCGGTTGCCAGTCGTATTTGAGAGGCTGATTGCGCAAGTTGCGGCGTATCGAGTGTTTGTTGTGCGAACGATCGGGCGCCGCCATCGATGAAAAGTTGCATCCAGATTTCCAGTGTTAAGAGTTGCCAGATTTGCATCGACCAGTCTTCGGCGCCCCGGCGGTGCTCGTCGATGTATCGGCGAACGACCTCTGGACGGAACAATCCTCGCCGACGAACCTGCGCTTCCGAAAGAAGATCGTCCACCATGGGACGCAGATGGTGCGCCAACCAGTAGTCTACCGGCGCCGCGAAACCGGCTTTGGGCTGCCGCATGACTTCTTGCGGCAGCATACTTCGCATGGCTTCGCGAAAAATGTGCTTCGTCGTCGGACGCCATTTCCCTTTCAGCTTCGACTCGGGGCTAACATTCCAGGCGACAAATTCCGCGAGGCTGCGATCTAAAAACGGCACTCGCACTTCCACCGACGACGCCATGCTCATCTTATCGTTGTAGGTGAGGTTCAGCGTCGGCATGAAAATCTTGGTGTCGAGATAGAGCATCTGGTTGAGAAAATCCGCGTGGCGAACTTTGTCGAACGCCGCCAAATGCCGGCCCGCCGAATTGCCGCCGCCTGACCGTTGCGAGTTTAGAACGTAAAGGTCAGTCTTCTGTTGTGCATCAAGATACGTGCCGTTGCGAATGAAAGCTTCAGATGGACTGAGCGCCGCGCTGCGCGCCATCTTTTTCGCCAGGCGCACACTGCCCTTCATACGCGTTCCACGAAGCGACGGCAGACCCAGAAGCGCGCGCTCGGCTGAGGCACGAGCGAAGCTCGGCACGCGGCGATATTGTTCCGCCCATCCGTGAGCGACATGTTTGCGATAACCGGCGAAAATTTCGTCGCCGCCCACTCCCGACAAAAGCACGGTCGCCTGCTTGCGCGCCTCGCGGCATACAAGATAGGCGGTGATGATCGCGGGATCGGCCGTCGGCTCGTCCATGTGCCAGGTGAGGCTCGGCAACAGATCGACGACATCGGGCTCGACGACGATCTCGTGGTGTTCACATCCCAGCTGCCGCGCCATGCGTTGCGGAACGCCGGGATCATCAATCGTCGTTTCGCCGACGCGATATTTTTCGGGAAAGGTAATCGTGTAGGTACGCACCGGCTGTTTGCGAGCCTTGGCTGCCACCATGGCGGCAACGATGCTCGATGAATCGAGGCCCGCGCTCAAGAATGCTCCGATCGGAACATCGCTCACCATCTGGCGTTCGACCGACGCACAGAAGCGCTCGCGGATCTCATCCGCGAGATCCGCTTCCCGTCGCGCAAAGTGATGGCCGGCAGGAGGAAATGTGAGGTCCCAATATTGTTCGATCTTAAGTTCGCCGCCCTGCCACAGCGCGTAGTGGCCGGCTGGGAGTTTCAGGATTCCTTCAAACATCGTCAGCGGATCGGGCACCCACAAGAACGTCAAGTATTGGTCGAGCGCCTTTATGCTCAAGCGGGCATCGAGACCCGGCACTTCGAGCAGCGCTTTAATTTCAGAGGCGAAAGCAAGTTTGCCGCCGCCCTCCCAGTAATAAAGAGGCTTGATTCCGAAATGATCGCGCGCCAGAAATACTTTCGGCGAAGCGCCGCGCATGTCGCAGATCGCGAGCGCGAACATTCCATCGAGGCGATTGAGGCACTCGGCGCCATATTCTTCGTAAAGATGGACGATGGCTTCCGTGTCAGTGTGCGAACGGAAATTGTGTCCTTTGCCTTCGAGCTCGCGGCGCAGATCGGCGAAATTGTAGACCTCGCCGTTGTAGGTAATCCACACCGTGCCATCTTCGTTGCTCATGGGCATGTGGCCGTCGGGTGAGAGATCGAGAATCGCGAGTCGGCGGCTGCCCAGGGCGATGTAGGTGTCGTCGGTGAAACGCCGCTCCCAGAGCCCGGAGTCGTCGGGACCGCGATGCGTCTGGACGTTGGTCATGCGGGCGAGCGTGTCACTGTCGCCACAATTGATGAGGCCGCTGATGCCGCACATGCTCAGATCCTCCCGATCCGCAACTCGTAAACCTTGGCTTTGATGTGGAAGAACTGAATGCCCTGCATGGCGCAGTAGACCAGGCCAGGAACGCCGTCCAGAAATCCAAGGCTGAACACATACTTGTAAAGGAAGAACAGAAACGGCGAGCCTGGCAGCCCCAGAAAACGTCGACGCAACCAGCGACGGCGCTGCGCCTGGGTTCCCCAAATTAAGGGTTGAATCGCATCTTCACCGCCGTTGCGGCCGCCATCGTTATGGCGGTTCACCTCAAGCCAAACCCGCGCCTCCCAATTCGAATACTCGTTGTGCTTCTGGATATAACGCGACAAGGACTCGACGTTGTGATGGATGAGGGGATTCGCGAGCTTGCGTGTAGCGCCCGCGACGACGATGTGCTCATGCACTTCCATGTCGGCCATGCTGGCATCCTGATCCTGCAGGCGGCATTCGAAGCGCCCCAGCCCTTTGCGGAACAGCGACAGCTTCCAGAAACTTGCTCCGCTGTGGCGCAGTTGCCGGCCAAGAAAATGCATCTGTAATGCGATGAAATAGCCGTCCGTGCGCGGATCTTGAACTGCTTTCTGAATCTCGTCGGTAAGTTCGGGCGTCAGAACCTCGTCCGCATCGAGCAGCAGGACCCAGTGGCAAGCCAGCGGCAGGGTGTCCATCGCCCATTGCCGCTTCTTCGGCCAGCCGCCAGCGTAGTGAAACTGCACAACCTTGGCGCCATGCGACTCGGCAATCGCAACTGTGTTGTCGCTGCTCTGCGAATCGATGACATAGACTTCTCCGACAGACTTCAGCGATTCCAGGCAGCGCGGCAGATTGTGGGCTTCATTGCGGACCGGAATAATCACGCTCAATGGCAGTAAGGGCGGTAGTAACGGCGCGGGTTTTCCCGCGCTCGACAACTCGGCTTCCGATTTCGTTTCGATCACGTTGTCCCGGTAGAAGGTCCTACTATCTTAGCCTCCCACGCCCGGTTTTCACAAAGAACGCGGTGTCAGACAGGTGCTAGACCGGCACCGCTCCCGGCCGCCTGACTCTGAGCGGGGCGAGAGCGCCGGTCGTTCCACGGAGGCGGGTCAATCCTTCAGCAACTGCCGCGCGATCACCAACCGCTGAATTTCGCTGGTACCCTCGCCGATCGTGCACAACTTCACGTCACGATAAAATTTCTCGGCTGGATAGTCTTTAATAAACCCATATCCGCCGTGGATTTGCACGCCTTCGTTGGCGCACTTCACGGCAACTTCGCTCGCGTAAAGTTTGGCCATGGACGATTCAAGCGTGGTCTTCATGCCAGCATCTTTCATGGCTGCGGCGCGCAGCGTCAGGAGTTTGGCTGCTTCGATTTCCGTCGCCATGTCGGCGAGCTTCCACTGGATCGCCTGAAATTCCGAGATCGCTTTCCCAAACTGATGCCGCTCTTTCGAATACTTCAGCGCCGCCCCGTATGCGCCTTCGGCCATACCGAGCGAGAGCGCCGCGATCGAGATGCGGCCGCCGTCCAGAACGCGCATGGCGTCGATGAAGCCGCCGCCTTCTTTGCCCAGGAGACTCTCATCGGGCACGAAACAATCTTCGAAAATTAGTTCGGCGGTATCGCTGGCGCGCAGGCCGAGCTTGTTCTCTTTTTTCCCGGGGCGAAATCCCTTCGTGTCTTTTTCCACAACGAATGCGGACAGGCCATGCGTGTGCGCGGCGCGATCGGTGATGGCCAACACGACGGCGACGTCCGCGTAGTGGCCGTTGGTGATGAAGGTCTTGGTGCCGTTCAGCACCCATCCACCTTTGGAGCGCGTGGCGGTCATGCGGGCGCTGCCGGCGTCCGATCCCGACGAAGGCTCGGTCAATCCCCATGCGCCGATGAACTCACCGGTCGCTAGCTTCGTCACATATTTCTTCTTCTGCGCCTCGTTGCCGGCTACGTAAATGTGGTTCGAGCACAGCGAGGTATGCGCCGCCACAATGATCCCGATGGAACCGTCCACGCGCGACAATTCCGCGATGGCGGTGACGTACTCCACGTACCCCATGCCGGCGCCGCCGTATTCCGGCGTAAAAATTATTCCGAGCAGGCCGAGTTTGCCTAACTCCTTGATGGTCGCGAGCGGGAACTCGCTGGCTTCATCCCACTTCATGACGTTCGGCGCAATCTCGCGTTCGGCGAACTCGCGTACCGTCTTTTTAAGTTGCAGCTGCTCTTCGCTGAGTTGAAAGTCCAAAAAGTCCTCCGCTTGGGGACGTACATTTCGTTTGTGAGATTGCGATTGGGAGACCGCGCGCGGGGTTGACGCAAAACTGGCACCCAATTTTTCATTTAAGCACGGCAGGTGGCAATCGGCGAAACTCTCGTACCGACCGGTTGGTAGCGTCCGGGACGTGGGTTAGGTGGACCGAGCAAGTCTAAAAAAAAGTGCAACGATCGAGTGCCAACAAGTCACTATCAGGGAGGAGCGGTTCAGGGGAATCGTAATCATGCGCTGGCGCGGTTCACCGACTGGTCATGAGCGCGAGCGCCGTCTGAGTGCGACTAGAGTCCCACACTTCCTCCCGCGCAAATCAGATGGGGCCAAAGGAATTATAACCCCGGGTCGCGTGTTCGGAAGCGTCGGGAACCCTGGCGGCGAGCGTTCCCATATCTTTGCCGAAAGGGTTTTCCGGGGTATACTTCCTTGATTGTCGGAGTGCTCGGTTCTCGAATTCCCCTCGACAACCTGAGGCGAACGCTGCCTTTGTCGCGGGACCGAGGCGCGCTCCCCCGCTGGCTCTCCGAATCCGGGCGATTCTAATGGATGAGCGCGACCACAGGGCCAATGATTCGGATAGCCCGACCATGCCGGGTACCCGTTTGCCCGACGACGTCGTCGCGGCGCTGACGCCCCCTCCTCTTTCGAACGCGCCACTGTCGGACACTCCCACCTTGCCACACGGAACTCCGATTCCAGGGATGACGCAGGCGCTTCCCTACATTCGTCAGGGGATGTTATCGGTGCCCTCGGCCGGCAACATCTCGGCGTTCAATAGTCTGACCCCGGGCGTGCTTTTCGGGGGACGGTACGAAATCCTGGGGGTGCTCGGCCAGGGTGGCATGGGTGCCGTTTACCAGGCCCGCGACCGCGAACTCGACCGGATGATCGCACTCAAGGTCATTCGCCCCGAGTTGGCAACCGATCCCGCGATTCTGCTGCGTTTCAAGCAAGAGCTGATCCTCTCGCGCAACATCACTCACAAAAACGTTGTCCGCATTTTCGACCTGGGCGAGGCGGATGGCATCCGCTTCATTTCGATGGAATATGTGGACGGCGAGGATCTGCGCACCCTGTTGCGCCGTCAGGGAAAGTTCTCTCACAAAGAAGCCATCGCGGTCGTGGAACAGGTCTGCCGCGCACTCGACGCCGCCCATTCCGAAGGCGTAATCCATCGCGACCTGAAGCCGCAGAACATCATGCGCGACAAGCACGGACGCATCGTGGTGATGGACTTCGGGCTGGCACGCTCGCTGGGCGAGACCGGGATGACGCAGACGGGCGCCATCGTCGGCACGCTGGAATACATGTCGCCAGAGCAAGCGCTGGGCAGCACCCTTGACCAGCGCTCCGACATTTTCAGCGTCGGCCTCATCTTCTACGAACTGCTGACCGGAAAGGCTCCCTACGAGGCCGACACGGCCATTGCGAGCCTCATGAAGCGTACGCGCGAGGAAGCGCGATCGGCCTCCGACGTCGACGGGTCGGTTCCCCGGTCCTTGAGCGCCATCGTCGGCCGCTGCCTGGAGCGCGAGCCGGCCAACCGCTACCACTCCGCCGTCGAACTGCTGCAGCAATTGACAACTTGGGAATCCAACCCCAACATTAGCGCCGAATCGCTGTCGAAGATGATCGCTCATCCGATCGTGCATCGGTCGCGCTTCAACCTTGATCTTCCCGGCAAGAGCTGGATGTGGATTATTGGAGCCGTGCTCGTCATCGCCCTGGCAACCTTTGCTGGACGCACGGTGCTGAACCGCGCGGCACCCTCCTCTGACGAGATGACACGAGGCATCCCTTCACTCAAACAGGGAAAGTATGTCGCGATTCTTCCCCTCAAGCAGGTTGGGGACGAAAAGACTCTGGGGTATGTAGCGGACGGCATCCAGGAAGCTCTCGCGGCCAAGTTGTTTCAGTTGAAGGAAATTCATCTGGCATCCTCGGACGCCGTGGATAAGGCGGCGGCCAGGAATTTGCCTCTCTCCAAACTCGCCCGCGAACTGGGCGTAAATCTGGTACTACAGGGCATGGTGCAGGGCAATAGCGACAAACTGCGTGTCACCCTGAATCTCGTGGACGCCACCTCGGGCAAGCTGGTATGGAGCCAGGAGTTCCCGGGATCGCCCGGGGACGTTCTCGCTCTCGAGGATCAAATTTACAATCCCTTAGCTAGTGCTCTTTCCCTCAAACCGACCGACGAGGAGCAGGCCCGTGTGGGCGCGCACCCGACGGAGAACGTGAAGGCCTACGACCTCTACCTGCAAGGACGGAACATCTTGCGCAACGGGCATACTCAGGACGCGTACAAGCAAGCGGTCGGATTGTTCGACCAGGCCATCGAAAAAGACTCCAATTTCGCTCTGGCTTACACTGGACTCGCCGACTCCAGCCTGCGCATGTATGGTGAGACCAAGGATGGCATGTGGGCCCAAAAAGCCACTCTGGCGGCGCAGCAGGCCGAGCGCCTCTCCAACAACCTGCCCGAGGTTCACCTCTCGCTCGGCAGCGTGTATTCCATGACGGGGAAGTACACGGAAGCGGTCAGCGAGCTGAAGCGGGCACTGGAGCTGGCACCGAACTCCGATGAAGCGTACCGCAATCTGGGCGACGCCTACAGCTTGAGCGGTCAGAGCGAAGAAGCCATTGAAGCCTTCCAAAAGGCGGTCGCCGCCAACTCGTACTATTGGACGAATCACAATGCGCTCGGCAACGCTTACTTCGGTCTCGGCGACAATCCAAAAGCACTGCCGGAGTTTCAGAAGGTCATCGAAATCGCACCGGATAGCCCCATGGGGTATGAGGGCGTGGGCATGGTGTATTTGCGCGAAGGCAAGTGGGGCGAAGCCATTCCTCAATATCAAAAGGCTCTCGCGCTCGCCCCTGACGCACCTACCTACTCGAATCTGGGCACCGCGTACTTCTGGCTGAAGAACTACGACCAGGCAACGATGATGTACGAAAAAGCCGTTGCGGTGACCCCGAAAAATGAAGAGTACCTGGGCAACCTCGGCGATTCCTACCGCTGGTCAGGTCATTCCGACCAGGCGGCGGACTCCTACGGTAAAGCCATCTCGCTGGCATTCCAGCAGCTTCAGGTGAATCCGCGATCGTCCGCGATCATGGGCGATCTCGGGCTTCTCTACGCAAAAAAAGGAGACGCGACGAACGCGCGGCAGTACACCAACCAGGCACGCGCCATCAGTCCCGACGATGTGCAGTTGATGTACTCTGAGGCCCAAGTGAAGACGCTGATCGGCAAACCGGAAGAAGCGCTGAAGGCGCTGCGCCTGGCGCTGGAGAAGGGTTACTCTGCGCAGGAGGCCTGGAGCGATCCGGAACTCCAGAAGCTCCAGGCCCTGCCGCAGTTTTCTCAGTTGGTGAAACAGTTCACAAAAACAACCGCTAAGCCTTGAGTCGGCTCAGCCATTGTTTGCGGCGCGAAACCAGCGCACCCAATCCCGTCATCATCAACGCCACCGTTCCCGGTTCCGGAACCGTGCTGGCGTTGGCTGTGCCGGTAAATCCGGTTCCGCCGGGCCAGCAGCTGTTGTTGACGCACGAAAACTGAATCGCGAAACTCTGCCCGTTCAGGATTCCGTTGCGCGGATTAGTTCCGCCTTTAACCCCGGACAAAAGAATTTCCACCGAGCCGTTTTTCAGAGTCTTAGTCGAGCAATTCAGAAACAGCGTTTGAACGCAGCTGATGTCCGCCGCCGGCACTCCGCTTTCGACCAGCGTCAACGACGTCCAGTTCTTTCCGCTCGTGTTCGTAAAAAACACCTGGCCCGATCCACTCTTGGGCGCGTTGAAATTGAAATGTGTGCCGACGTTCACACAGCCCGCGGGCGGGCAATGTTCCAGGGGACCGTTGCCCCCGTTGACGCCGTGAATGACAATCTTGGGATCGTGGATTCCGTCAGCGAATGTCATCGCCGAAGCCACTACCAGCAACATGATTACTGCACAGATCTGAGAAATTTTCATTGAAGTCTTTCCCGTTCACCAAAGGAGTTTTTGCTGGGTAACCCTTCCCAGCTTTAGGGGAGTGCCGCGAGGTTAGCTCGTTCAAACGGCTCGGGTCAAGAGCAAATCGGAGTACAGCAAGGAATTATTCTCCCGACATGCAAACCGTTGCGCACCCACAAGGGAAATGTGCAACCTTGTGCATGTATGTCGTGAAAAAGCGCACGTAATTGCGCACATCCAGCAAAAAAAGCCGGAGCCCGAAGGCTCCGGCTTGTCCAGTTGGTAGTGTGCCCGGATAAAAACTCTTCGCTGTAGAGACGCGGCTTGCCGCGTCTGGCGGTCGATGACATTGCCGCGTCGCTTACGCGCTGCGTCGCGGCCGCACCGTCAAATCACGCACCTGCGCGAGAATGCTCGACATCTGCATTCCGTTTAGCTGTGACAAATATGGCATCACTTCGCTGACGAATTGATCTTCCATCAACTCGCGAACTTCTTCCTGGCGATTGCGTTCTCCGCCGGAAAGCAGATCGGGCACGCTCACCTCGAGCGCGCGCGCCAGCCGTTCGAGCGAAGAAAGTGTAGGCGTCGCCTTTTCGTTTTCAATTTTCGAAACGTAAGTCCGCGGCACCGACATTCGCAGCGCCAGTTGTCGCTGGCTCAAGCCACTGCGCAGTCGCAGGGAACGAATCGAATAGGCCAGCTTCAGATGCCCACGTCCGCTGGAATGGACGTTGATCGGCATCACTTCCGGCACTGGAGTCATTGCGGCAATCTCCGCCTCGTCCTCATCCAATGAAAGATGACAACGGCGGCAAAGACTGTTATTTGTGCGGAATTGCACCAAGGAACAACGGTCACATCGTACGACTTCCCGTGAGTCCACGGGGGTTAGTGTGGTTGCCATTCAGGTTTTGCGAGTGCCAGAGCGGGCTACTCTCAAAGCCAACTACTACAGCGCACTCTGCTGGATTGGCCCTGTGGAAGTCAAGACAAAACTTTCAAGGAAAAGAGTTTGTGTGGAACATTCAACCACTGCCGTTGATAAAATCGGCAAAAACATGAGGCGAATATGAATCGACGCGAGGCCGACTGGTGTTTACTAACTGAGTTCACCCAATCCGAAAGTTTGTTGAAACATGCTCTCTCAGTCGAAGCGTGCATGCGAGCCTACGCCCGCAAGGCCGGAGCCGAAGAAGAACTGTGGGGCACCGTCGGACTTCTCCATGACTTCGATTACGAAAAGTATCCAAGCGCCGCAGAACATCCTTCCAAGGGCTCCGAGATTTTGCAAGAGCGCGGCTATTCCGAACAAGTGCGGCGGGCCATCCTGTCGCACGCACAGTACAGCGGAGTCGCGCGCATATCGCCCATGGAAAAAACTCTGTTCGCATGCGATGAACTCGCTGGATTTATCACCGCGTGCACGCTGGTCAAGCCTGGAAAATCGCTTGCAGAAGTCGAAGCCAAATCTGTCCGAAAGAAAATGAAGGACAAAGCCTTCGCGCGGAGCGTTCACCGCGAAGACATCGACGAAGGCGCCGCCGATTTGGGGCTGGATCTCGAAGAGCACATCGCGTTCTGCATCGATGCCATGAAAGCGATCGCGCGGGAGCTGGGTTTGGATGGCTCCGCCGCGAAGCTCGCTTAGCAGACCGCGACGATTCCCTACTTCTTCCGGGACTTCTCCCCAGCCAACCCGAAGACTCGCAGTTGCTGGTTGCTGGCGACGAAGACAAGCCCATTTGCCACCACCGGAACCAGGTTCGCATTGCCACCGAGGTTCGGCCACGCGCCCGCCGTCGCCTTGAATAATGGCTTCATGACGCCGCCCGACTCCGGATCGAAGGCAAACAAACGAAGCGGAGCCTTGGCTGTGTTCTGCGGATGCGAGAGGGCCCAGATGATTGGGCTGGCATTTCCATTCGAGGAAATCGTGGTAAAGAATCCCGGATCCTGGGCGCCACCCACACCATACGAGGTGGAAACTTTCTTCAACGCAACCTTGGGCGACGTCTGCACCTTGTAAACGCCCACGGCTCTGCCGCCGCTCGTCACCACTCGTCCCAACCCATCCTTCGGATCCACGAAATACGACTGGCCACACCAGCAACCACCCACGGAATAGCTGCCCAGAACGTTATTCGCGGTCGGCGAGTAGCCGCCCAGTTTGTCTTCGTTCATCAGATACAGCGATCCCACCTTGCCGACCGCGACCGCCAGATGCGGCGTCGCCCCCGGTTGATCGGGCAGCACCAGCACTCCACCCGAACCAAAATCCGCATCCGACTGGTCGAGTCCCGCCTGATTGCTCGGCGTGAACAGATCAACCACGGTGGTCAGCGTGGGCGAAACCTTGACCACGCTTTCCTGAATGTTTGTGATTCCGTCGTAGGTGGTACCCGAGTAATCCGAGTTTCCGGTTACGAAAAGAACATTGCCCGCGTCATCGGCCGCCAGTCCGTATCCCGACATCCAGATCGACGACAGGAAAAAATTGTTGGGCGAGGATGCCTGCTGATCGAAAATCCGGTTCGCGGGAAAGGGCGTCAGCGATCCTGCCGTCCAGCCCAACAACCAGCCGCGCGAAAGGTTGGCTGAAAAATCGCAGAAGCTGCCAAAACCAGCATAAACGCTGCCGTTGGCGAGCAACAATCCCGGACGCTGACGCTGATAGGTCGCGTTGAAATTGAAGGTCGTTCCATCGTTCAGCGCATGCGACGCCGTCACCACTTGCGGCGTCACTTTGTCGGTCAAACTCCCCAGATCGAGCGCGTGCAGGCGATATGCAGGCCCACTCTGATCCTGCGTGTAGATCATCACGTACAACGTCTTGCTGTCGAGATCGATCACGGGCGTCGAGTTGATGCCCACATTCGGTCCGTTGTTCCCGCATCCCAGCGGATACGATACCGGCGTTCCAAAATTCGGACTCAACAACACAGTGCGCGTATGGGTATCGATGGCGTAAATCGTGTTGCCTTCTGTCGCCACATAAACGACGTCGTGCGTGCCCTTAAAATTTCCGGCCGTGATGACGACACCCGGCACCACCAGCGGCTGCGCGTCCACTTGATCGTCAAGCGCCACGGCTTGCAACTGGCCAAATGACGCACTCGCCACATTGGCGGGCGTTAGCAGCGACTCATTGCGATTCCACCCCGTGCGGTTGTTGTCGTAGTGATACGTGGTGACCGCGGTTTGCGCCGCCAGCAAGGCGCTGGCGCCGATCAAAAGCAGAATGGCGATGGCAGGCGCAACCGTGGCAACCATACCGGCGCGGCAAGGCTCTTCGCGTTTTGGCATGTTCTAACCCTTCAGTGTGTTTTCTTGACGGTAAGGAACTCCAGTTCAGGAACTGTACAGCCTTGCCGCGTCTTGGGGGAA
>JAYUJG010000060.1:0-6041 GCA_043765355.1 Acidobacteriaceae bacterium
GGTCAGAATCTGTGCCTCCTTCAGCGAATAAAATATTTCGCCGTTCAAGAACTCATCTCGTAGCTTGCCATTGAAACTTTCGCAGTATCCGTTCTCCCATGGGCTCCCCGGCTCGATGTACAACGTCTTCGTCCCCACCTTTCCCAGCCATTTCCGCAACTCGTTGGCGATGAACTCCGGCCCGTTGTCCGAACGAATGTGCTCCGGAATCCCGCGCTCCAACATCACATCCGCCACCGTCTTTTCCATAGCTCATGCTTCTGGCCTGCTCCGCAAACTCCTGCGGCGTCCGATAACCCAGGCTGCTGTGCGGACGCTTCTCGTTGTAATCGATCCGCCACGCTGCGATCTTCCGCCGCGCGTCGAACAGGTTCTGAAACCAGCTCACGTTCAAACACTCTTCCCGCAACCGTCCATGAAAACTTTCGACGTACGCGTTTTGCGTCGGCTTGCCCGGCTGAATGTGGATGATCTCGATCGCCAATGAGTCCGGAATGGGGCGCTTACGACGTAGCTGCCGATGGCAAGCGCTTTCTGGTGGATTCCGAGGACCAGGCGCGCCGGCCCCCGAGCCCATCAACCTGATCCTCAACTGGGACGCGGATCTGAAGAAGTGAGTCTGGCGGCACGTACTGCTGCTTCTTCCGTGTCATTCCTAGAGATTTCCGGTGGGCGAGTCACGGGCCAACCGGAACTCGGTGCGCCTCTAAACGTTTCGGCCCGAGCCGGCCATTGATTCCAAAGGTTCGACTGCCGGGGAGCGCCAATCGCAAACTAGGAAACAATGATTTCTCAGCCCACACTTTCAGCGAACTCCGCGTTCTCTGCGGTTAACGAACGCCAAGCCAGCCCGAGCCGCCGCTGCTGGGATTTCCGTTTCGATGTCACAGAAAACTGAGAACTGACAACTGACAACCGAGAACTCCCCGCGGGGCGCTATAATCTCATCCGCCGCTATGCCAACCTCAACTCAGTTCGAATTACGTCTCGCCAGCCGGATGTCGCGGCTTGGCACCGAAACTGCCTTCGAAGTCCTGAACCGCGCTCGCCAGCTTGAAAAGCAGGGCAAAGAGATCATTCATCTCGAAATCGGAGAGCCCGACTTCGACACGCCCGCGAACGTAGTCGAGGCCGGAGTCGACGCTCTCCATAAAGGCTGGACCCACTACGGTCCCGCCGCCGGACTCCCCGATCTGCGTCAAACCATCGCCGACTATGTAAGCCGCACGCGCAGTGTGCCCGTATCGAGCGATGAAGTCGTTGTAGTTCCGGGTGGCAAACCAATTATTTTCTTCACGATCCTGGCGTTAATTGATGCGGGAGATGAAGTCCTCTACCCGAATCCGGGATTCCCCATCTACCAGTCCATGATCGACTACTCGCTCGGCAAGGCGATCCCGATCCCGCTCCGCGAAGACCGCGATTTTTCCGTCGACGTAAAAGAACTGGCGTCTCTGATCACCGACCGCACGAAGCTGATCATCCTGAATTCGCCCCACAATCCAACCGGCGGCGTGCTCACGAAGAAGGATATTCTGGAAATTGCTGAAGCCATCGGCGACCGCAACATCCTGATCCTGTCGGACGAAATCTACAGCCGCTTGATCCATGATCGCGAACACGATGGCGAGCACTTCTCCATCATGAGCGTTCCGGGATTCAAAGACCGTACAATTTTGCTGGACGGCTTCTCCAAAACCTATGCCATGACCGGATGGCGCCTCGGCTACGGCGTGATGCGTCCCGATCTGGCCGTCCACATTTCGCGGCTCGTAACCAATGCCAACTCCTGCACAGCCAGCTTCACCCAGATCGCCGGAATCGAAGCGCTGCGAGGCGATCAGTCCTCGGTCGACAAAATGAGTGCTGAGTTCAAACACCGTCGCGACGTTTTCGTAGCCGGCCTGAACAAGATCAAAGGCTTCTCCTGCCGTGTGCCAAAAGGCGCGTTCTACGCCTTCCCCAACATCACCAAGACTGGCTGGTCGTCGAAAAAACTAGCCGACGCGCTCCTCGAACAAGCGGGCGTTGCCTGTCTCTCCGGCACCGCCTTCGGCGACTACGGAGAAGGCTACCTCCGCTTCAGCGTGGCGAACTCCCTGGAAAACCTAAACAAAGCCCTGGCAAAAATCGAACAATGGGCAACAAAAAACCTATAAGAATATTCACAGCCAATCCGTAGCGCTGGCGTCCCGGGGGCGTCTCGCCCGCGGTTGCAGTGGCAAAAAAGTGTCGGCGAAAGAAGTCGTAAGAAAGCAATGTAGCCGCTGCGGAGTTCATCGGCGGTTGACACTCGCCGAGCTCGAACTGGTGTAGACTTCCTCCGCCATGGCAAACATCGACAAGCACCCCGCCGGTTCCTTCTGCTGGATCGAACTCCACACCACCGACCAGCCCGCCGCCGAGAGTTTCTACAACGCGATCTTCGGATGGGATGCCCAAGACATGCCGATGGGCCCGAACGATTTCTACACCTTCTTCAAACTCGATGGTCGCGATGCCGCCGCCGGATGCACTCTGCGTCCCGACGAGCGCTCGCAAGGCGTCCCTCCACACTGGATGATCTACATCACGGTCGACAGCGCCGATGCCGCCGCGGCCAAAGCCGCGCAGTTCGGCGGCAAGATTCTGGCGCCAGCCTTCGACGTCATGGACGCCGGACGCATGGCAGTCGTCATGGATCCGACCGGCGCAGCGTTTTGCGTTTGGCAGGCCAATAAGAGTAACGGCATCGGAATCGCCGCCGTCCACGGAACCCTTTGCTGGGCCGATCTGAGTACGCCCGACACGAAGCGCGCCTCCGATTTCTATGCGGGCCTTTTCGGATGGCAAATCATCACCGACCCCAAAGATCCCTCCGGCTACCTGCACATCAAAAACGGTGAACATTTCATCGGAGGTGCCCCACCCTCCATCTATCGCCAACCGGGAACGCCGCCGCATTGGATGGCCTATTTCCAGGTCGATGACGTGGATGCCACCGCGTCCAAAGCGAAAGCGTTGGGTGCCAATCTCTATTTGCCCCCGATGACGATGGAAGGCGTCGGCCGCATGTCGGTGATCGCCGACCCGCAGGGCGCGGTGTTCTCGATTTTCAAATCGGCACGCTAGTTCTCGCCCTCGTGAACTGGAGACAGGGCTTCGCGCTGTCCGTAATGTTCTACTGACGGCCCGATTGCCGCAACAAGTTTGCTCCCGGCGCGTCTCGAGTGATACAAAGCTCCGGAGGTCGCCGCTCGTGAAAAAACTCTTCGCATTCTCCCTCGGAGCGCTTTCCTGCCTTCTGCTAACCTTCATGGGCGTCCGCGCCGCCGACTCCACGCGCAAACTTAACCTCCCGACCAGCAAGACTCTGACCCTCCCCGTTCCCGGATATCTAGCCCGCACCAACAGTTTTCCCGCAACCATCGCCCTGAGTCCCGACGGCCATTACGCCGCGCTCCTCAATCAAGGCTACGGAACGCAAGAGACGCAGGCGCGACAATCCATCGCCATTCTCAATCTCCGCAACAATCAGCTCCACGATTTTCCCGACGACCGTCTAAGCGACGACTACTCCACGCGTCAGAGTTATTTCATTGGCCTCGCGTTCTCGGCGGATGGCAATCATCTCTACGCCTCGATGGGCTCGATTACCGACGCCACCGGCGAGAAGTTAAAGAGCACGGGCAACGGCATCGCAGTCTACAAATTCGCGGCGGGACAAGTCACCCCCGAACGCTTCCTCAAGATCGCTCCGCAGCCGCTGGCGGATGGCAAAGAAGTAGCGTTCGGTCAGCGCAAGACTCCCACCGGAACCGCAATCCCGTATCCCGCGGGTCTCGCCGTACTTCCCGGCTCGAAAGGCGATCGCCTGCTGATCGCCAACAATCTTTCCGACAACGCCATCGTGCTCGACACCAGCGATGGCAAGGTGGTGCAGGCGTTCGACCTCAGCCGCAGCCGTTATATTCCCGCTGCATATCCGTATACGGCGGTTGCCAACAAAGCTGGGACCAAGGCGTGGGTCAGCTTGTGGAACTCATCCGCCGTTGCGGAATTGAATCTCGAAACCGGCAAGGTTGCACACTGGATCGAACTACAGAAGCCCGCCGATTCCATCGCCCCCGGTTCGCATCCCACCGTCATGTCGCTGAATGCGAAGGAAGAAATTCTCTACGTGGCGTTGAGCAATACCGACTCGGTCGCAGCCGTTGATTTGAAGCGCTCGCAGCTTGCCAGACTCTACCGCGCCGCTGCCCAGATTCCAGTGGCCCGCGAGCTCTTGGGCGATAGGGTTTTAGGTGCTTTGCCGCTGGCTATCGCCACTTCGCCCGACGGACGCCGCTTGTACGTGGCTTTCTCTGCGATGGACGCGGTCGCCGTTTTTGATGCCCATGCCGCTGATCGCGAAGTTGCTCCCCTCGGCTTCATTCCCACCGAGTGGTATCCGAGTGCCCTCGCTCTTGCCGGCAACGACCTGCTCATCGCCACCGCCAAAGGGCAAGGCAGCGGCCCTAACAATATGCAGGGCCAACTCAAAGGCGAGCGCAAACGAAAAGAGCATCCCTACATCCCGACTCTGATCGGCGGCTCGATTCAGCGTCTCAGCCTCGCCGATATCGACAAGAATCTAACCGCCTACTCACGTCAGGTTGAAGAAGACAATCTTTCGCGCTCCAGTGGCGGCAATTTCAGCTTTGTCAACCCTGACAATCCGGCCGCCAACGGCGCCAATCCCATCCGCCACATCATTTACATTCTGAAGGAGAACCGTACCTACGATCAGATCTTCGGCGACCTGCCCGTTGGCGATGGCGACAAGTCGTTAACCATGTACGGTGCTGACATCACTCCTAACGAGCACAAACTCGCCCTGCAATTCGGAGTGCTCGACAACTTCTACGACAGCGGAGAAGTTTCCGGCGATGGCCACATCTGGTCGACCGCGTCGACCAGCAGCGATTACAACGAGAAGAACTGGCCCATCGGCTATCGCAGCAAAGAGCGCACCTACGACGCCGATGGCACCGTGGCCGATGAGTTGCCGCTTGAGCAGGGAATCCCCGACATCGACGATCCCGGGACCGGCTTTCTTTGGGATAACCTCGCGAAAAAAGGTTTGACCTACCGCATCTACGGAGAATTCATCCACGCTGTCTGGTGCAAGAATGAAAGAGTAGAGTCGCCAAAACAGGGAACCCCATCGTCGGCATCAGCGTCGTGTCCGGTAAGCGAGATCAAACCGGGTGAGTCGCTGCCCGAGAATGTCGGTACGCCGCGCGGCGGGCCGAGTCCGTGGCCGTGGGCGATTCCGCGACTGAAGCGCATGCGTCCCACCAAAGCCGTGCTGCGCGATCACTACGATCCGCTATTTCCGGATTTCGAAACCGACTATCCCGACCAACTTCGCGCCGACGAATTCCTTCGCGAGTTCGATCAGTTTGTAAAAGCAAAGGGAAGCGCCGCTGCAGGACACAACGCAGAAGCTAAAAAAGAACTGCCTCAATTTACGCTGCTCTACCTTCCCGACGACCACACCGGAGGCACGCGTCCCGGCCATCCGACGCCGCAGGCCTCGGTCGCCGACAACGACCTCGCCGTCGGGCGCGTGGTCGATGCCGTTTCGCACAGTCCCTACTGGGATGACACCGCGATCTTCGTCATCGAAGACGACGCGCAAGACGGCGCGGATCACGTCGATGCCCATCGATCGACGGCGCTGGTGATTAGCAAATACTCACCGCGTGCAGAACAACCATTCGTCGAGCATCACTTCTACACCACCGTCAGCATGATTCACACCATGGAATCGCTGCTCGGGTTGCCACCGATGAATTTGTTCGATGCGCATGCGCCGCTAATGGTGCCTCTGTTCGCGGGCCCGGGAACGCAGCCGCCGTATCAGGCCGACGACAAGAATCTGCGCAGCGGGCTGATCTACAAGGTGAACGAAAAGAAAGCTGCGGGCGCGAAGGAATCGTCGCTGATGAATTTTTCCAAGCCCGATGCCGCCGATGCGAAAGCGCTAAATGCAATTCTGTGGCAGGATGCCAAGGGCG
>JAYUJG010000061.1:0-5176 GCA_043765355.1 Acidobacteriaceae bacterium
GAGCAGAGTTCCGTCGAGGTCGGATTCGTGGGGCGAAATCTCCTGTCGCAATTCGGCGAGGGGCGCATTCAAGTGGGTGCCTTCCGACAAAATTACGGAGCGTTCGATAAAATTTTCGAGCTCGCGGATGTTTCCGGGCCACTTCCACAGCACCATGGCCTGGATCGCGGCATCGGGGATGAGCTCGATTTTCTTGTGGAGGCGCGCCGAGCATTTTTCCACTAAATGGCGGATGAGCGCGGGGATATCCTCGCGCCTTTCCCGGAGTGCCGGCAAGTGCAAGGGGAACACATGCAAGCGGTAGAACAAGTCGCCACGGAATTCTTTATTTTCGACCGCTTGCGCCATATTCCGATTGGTTGCGGCAATCAGGCGCACATCGACCCGAATGGTCTTGGTTCCGCCCAGGCGTTCGAACTCCTGGTCCTGCAAGACGCGCAGCAACTTGGGCTGGACCTCGAGCGGAATTTCACCGACTTCGTCAAGCAGCAAGGTGCCTTTGTCGGCGAGTTCCAGGCGCCCGAGCTTCTGGCTAACGGCTCCGGTGAAGGCTCCTTTTTCGTGGCCAAACAGTTCGCTTTCGAGCAGGCCGGTTGGAATGGCGGCACAGTTGAGCTTGATGAAGTTGCGATCCTTGCGGCGGCTCATGCCGTGAATGAGGCGGGCGATGCGTTCCTTGCCCGTCCCGGTTTCGCCGGTAATGAGGACGGTAGCATCGGTGTCGGCGACGATGGCGGCGTAGTCGAGGACGCGTTTCAGAGCGGGACTGGCACCGACAATGTCTTCGGTGCGGTTGGCGCTGTTGATTTCAAATTCTAAGTGGCGTTTTTCCTGCGTCAAACGATTTTTGAGCTGAGTAATCTCGCGATAGGCGTGCGCATTCCGGAGCGCAATCGCAATCTGGCTGGCCACCTGCTCGAGGTATTCAACTTCCAGGGCGCCGAAGGCGTTCTCGAGAGTGCTGCTGGGATTCAGCGCTCCCCAAACCCGATCGCCGGCGATCAGGGGAACACTGCAAACCGACTGAATCCCGCTTTCGTACATCGCCTTCGCCAAAGGATCTTTGGCTTCGCGCAAATCGTCTGCGCCAAAGAACACGACGCTTCGTGTATGGATGGCATGCGCCCCGATCGCCTGCTCCAGCGGAATGGCATCTTCGTGGTTGACGTAAGGCTCCCATTCCAGATTTTCTCCATAACGGTGCACGCTCTTGCCGTCTTCGTCCAGCAGGCCGAGGATGGCCTGTTTATAGCGCGCGATGCCGCGAACACTGGCTAGAATGGCCGGCAACAACTTCTCGAGGTCAAGATTGGAGCTCAGTTGATGGCTGATCGCGACCAGGCTTTGCTGCTCCTCAAAAGCGCGTTGGGCGGTTTCTTTTTCGAGTGCGAGCGCGCCCATCAATGCGACCCGCGAAAGGAATTCGACATCCTCGTCCGAGAGCGCCTCGGGAACGCTGCGGCCCAGTCCCAAGGCTCCAAAGCGACGCGAGGGGGTGCTGATGGGAAGGACGGTGTAGGAACGGACGCCGTGATTGATCAAGACGGGCACGCAGCCGGGAAAACGTTGTTCGCATTCGATATCTGGAATCGCGACCTGCTGCTGATGCTTCCAGGCCCAGCCGGTGGCGGCTTCGTCGGCGCGAGCGTCGAACTCGCCACATTCCCGATTCTTCTTCCAAAACTGATTGAGCATGCAATCCCGGCGCTGGTCGTGAAGCGAAAGACTGAGCAATTCGCCTCCGGTGAGCGCCAGAATCGGGGCGGCGAGTTCCTTGAACGCGTCGGGCACCGTCTTGGCGCGCGCTACCACGTCGGTGATTTCAAGTAATATCTGATACCGGCTGCGTTCGAACGAGGGATTCCACTGAAGTTCGGCGCTGTGTTCAGACATGCAGACACCTCCTGATGGCGTTGCGTATGCCAATCTCGTGCCGCTATGTTTTGAGCAGGAACTGGGGTTCATCGCAGCTTGTTGCGCTGCGAGACTGCAAGATCAACATGGCGCACAGGCGTCGGTTCCTTTATTGCTGGAACCAATCTTTGCTCCCAATTGGGGAACACCTTATTGGGGAACACCCTATTTGGGAACACCCTAAAGGTTCTGCGACGCGATTTCCCGGGTTGGTATTTTCCCGGAAGCAACATTGTTACTCTGTCTGTGGGAGGATATGCAAGACTGCGAAGTTCCTGTTACGAAAACCGAACAAGCGCCTGCGGCGACCTGCGCGATGGGTGGGAACCGCCGCGTCCGGCCGCGTCCAGTTTTATGAAAAAGCACAACAACCGCGCATCCCATTCGATTCCGAAATCCGAAAATCTCCGCCGGTCATGCTCCGTTACCACCGCGCCAACCGGTGGTACTATGTTCCCGAGGAGGGCTGGCATTCATGCAACTGAATGGCGGTCAAAGGCTGCGAGTGCTTCGAGAAACCCTCGGATATCGCATGCGCGACGTCGAGCTCGCGAGCAATCAGATCGCCCAGAGATTTGACAATGAGGAATTCGCCATCCCGCCCAGCCGCTTGTCCGATATAGAAACCAAGGGCATCATCCCCAGTATTTTCCGGCTCTATTCGTTTGCCGCGATCTATCGGCGGGAGTATCGCGAGTTGCTATCCTTCTATGGTCTTGAACTTGACGGGATCTCGGCTGACATAGGCTTCGGCCATCCGCAGAAGTCTCACCTGACTGAGGCTTCGAGCAACGTCACCCAAGTGCGAATACCGACCCGCCTCGATCCCGGATTTTCCCTCCAGAAAACCACGGACTTAAGGCGCGCCATCGAGCAATGGGGCACCGTGCCTTTGACCTATCTTGAGATGTTCGCCGATGACCGATACACCTACGGATACGTGGGATCGGAAGATTTCACGATGTATCCGATTCTCCCGCCGGGCAGCTTTGTGCAAGTGGACGAAACGAAGAACAAGGTAAGCGATGGAATATGGCATTCAGAGTTGGAGCGCCCTATTTATTTTGTGGAAATGCGCGACGGCTACACTTGCTGTTGGTGTTCGCTGAAGCAGAACTCACTTGTTTTGCAGCCGCATCCCCTGTCGCCGGTTTCGGTGCGTGTTCTTAAGTGCCCGCAGGAGGCCGAGATTCTGGGGCAGGTGGTGGGGGTGGCGATGCGCCTGGGAGACTGGCGTTATTCCGACTTTCAATCAACGCCGAAAGTGCGCCCAGTACTGATTCGAGATGCGCCAGTGCCGCAGGAGGAAGAGGCTTAGGAGGAGACTGGGCCAGGGTAGCGACAAACTCCCCCTCCGTCTGGTGCTCGCTCGAGCAGGACGTGACCACATCGGTAAGAAGCGCCGCTAAAGGTTTCCTTAACACCTCTGACAACAGAGCCCGATGCGAAGCGCGAAGAGCGCGTTGCGCGGCGTCGTCGCCATGCGCCTTCGCCAAACCCCAATGCCCGTAGGTTCCCTTGCCGTCGCGCAAACTTCCCAAATAAGTTAGCCGGCGCAACAACCCAGACACGGCGGCCAGGGTATTGGTCTCAAAATCCTCGAGAGCGGATTTCAGTCTCATGGCATGCGTCACAAATGCACGACGGATTTTACGATTTCCGAAATTGTTTCGGAATTGAACTAAATGTGGAAATACCTTCCGCCGCCTGCAATGTATCACGGTGCGAATTCTTTCGCCAAGGAGAACTACCGTGAAACGACTGATGCTGACATTGGCTGCAATAACCCTGTTTCTCGCAACCGCCGCGCTTCCGAGCATGGCTGATGGCAATCCCATGAACAAATGCAACGCTTTCATATGCACCCCACTGCAATAAGCCACTCAAGCTTGAAGATAGATTGAGTAAAGGAAGCAGTTGAAAAGGAGCGATCTCAGGGATATAGTTCCCTGCTATGCCGGGGAGTTGGCACAGGCTGCTAACGCTTTTTCTGTGGACGTTGCCGCATCTGTTGCTTGGTGTGCTCGCTGTCATTCTCTACGTGCGTCGCTTGTACCGGGAATTCCCCGTCTTTTACACTTACGTGCTTTACGAGATTGGCGAATTTGTTCTGCTGCTGCTATTGGGTCACTCCAGGAGCGTGACGGAAAAGCATTATCTGTATGCTTACTCCGCCACGCTGCTGCTTAGTATCGCCTTGCGCTTCGGAGTGATTCACGAGCTTTCCAGGGATTTGTTTCGTGAATCGCCGTTTCTCAAGACGGGAACGCGGCTTTGGCTGCGCTGTGTGACGGCCTTGCTTCTTGTAGCGAGCGTCTTGCTCGCCATTTACGCGCCCGGGGATAGCACCCGGTGGTATGCCGGTGTTTCCGTCGTCAACCGGGGAGTGGCGATGGTTCAATGCGGTTTGCTCCTTGCCCTGCTGCTCTTTTCCCGCTTTCTGGGTGTGTCCTGGCGTCGTCCCGCATTCGGCATCACCCTCGGTCTGGGGATCTTGACCAGCCTTGATCTCGCTATGTACGCTCTTCGCGCGGAATTCACGAGCGAGGCGGGAGGCCTATTGGACTGGCTGACGACCGGCACTTACCTGGTTTGCGTTTCAATCTGGATCGGATACTCTCGGGTGCCTGAACGTGAACCCGCACCTTTCGCAATTCTTCCCCCGACAGTTCTTCCCAATGAGGAGGTGGAGACTTGGAACACGGAACTTCAACGCTTGCTCAGGGACTAGTCGTCGCCTGGCTTCTAGTCGCGGTTGCGCTCGGCGCTCTGGCGATGGTTCTGTATGTTGCCATCCGCAAGCGCGCCCGCCGCGTTACTTTGGAAGAAGCGGTCGAAGGGGTCCGCTGTCTCGACCTTGATGCCTTCCGAAATTTGGTCGATCCAGACGAGGAAGCGTTTCTCCGCGACAGTCTACCTGCAAAGAAATTCCGTAAGATCAAGCGGCAGCGGGCGTGGGCGGCGATCATGTACGTCCGGGAAGTGGGACGGGCGGCCGCGGCATTGGCCGCGGTTGGTCAGGCCGCGCAAAGGAGTTCCGATCCCGCGATCGCAACGTCAGGACTACAGGTGGCGGAGAATGCCTTTCGGCTGCGTTTGCAAACCGCTCGGGCCAGCCTGCTCCTGATGACTGAAATAATCTTGCCGGGTCTGCAAAGCCGGGCCTTTCCGACGTTACTCGATCAATATGATCGCTCGGCGGAAACGCTTTTCCGGCTGGGCAGACTTCCCTCGGAAGTCCGCGAGCTAATACACTCCAAGA
>JAYUJG010000062.1:0-6475 GCA_043765355.1 Acidobacteriaceae bacterium
GAAATCTACGAGAAGTTTGTCGGCGACGATCCGCGCGACACGCCGATGAAGATTTTCCCCGGCATGCACTACACCATGGGCGGCCTCTGGGTGGATTACAAGCAGCAGACGAACATTCCCGGAATCTTCGCTGCCGGCGAGGCCGAATACCAATATCACGGCGCGAATCGCCTGGGTGCGAATTCGCTCGTGTCATGCATTTTTGGAGGCTTCACGGCTGGCCCGAATGCTGTGCAGTATGCCAAGAGTCTGGCAGCAGCGCCCAGCAACGGACATTTCGACGCCGAACGCAAGCGCCAGCAGGACATCAACTCTGGCCTGATGAAGTCCGACGGCAACGAAAATCCTTTCTTAATTTGGCGAGAACTAGGCGCATTGATGACCGAGAATTGCACCGTCATCCGCTACAGCAAGAAGTGCGAGGCGGCCGATGCCAAAATTGTCGATATGCTGCATCGCTTCCAGAAGATCAATCTAAGCGACCGCTCGCAGTGGGCGAACACAACGATTGCGTTTACGCGCCAGCTCTACAACATGCTCCAGCTGTCGCGAGTCATCGCACAGGGAGCGGCCATGCGCGACGAATCTCGCGGCTCGCACTACAAGCCGGATTTCCCCGAGCGCGATGATGCGAATTGGATGAAGACCACCAAAGCAACATTCGCTTCCGATGTGGATGAGCCAAGATTTGAGTTCGAAGCGGTGGATGCGAGCCTGATTCCGCCGCGGCCGAGGAAGTACTGATGGAGTTGGATTCGTAATGGCTCTCGTTAATCTGGAGGACGCTCAGGTCCGCTTGGCTGGCGCTGTGCTGAAGGTACTCGGCAAGAACCGGCAGTGGCTAGAAGCATCGAAATCAGGTGCGCGGTACTGGCAGCAACCAGATTTTTTGTGGCGAGCACTAGTCTTGAGTGCTGCGACATGGGGCAGTTCGAGGGGTCACGAAGGACTTTTCGGTAACCCTCACAGGTATAAGAAGATCACCTTCAAGGCTCTATCGAATCTTCAGCGGCGGGCTAGGGTTCATGTGCTCAACGAGACGCTAAAAACATCAAAAGTACGTATGTCCAGAAGAAAGCCGAATTTCTATCGGAGAACTTTGACAGAATTGTCGCTATGGGTGGGCTCGCCGGGGCGAAAAAGCAATTGGAGGAGCACGCCACGCGCGAAGCGTTGATGGCATTTATGAGGCAGTTTAGAGGTGTTGGCCCAAAATATGCCCGAAACATATTTATGGATGTATACCATCCCGAGTTCCGTCAATCGATAGCTATCGACGCGCGTATTGAATCGATTCTCAAAGCTCTTGGTCTTTCGCTGAAACCGTATCCCGACGCTGAGCAGTTCTGCCTCAAGACCGCAGAAATGGTCGGTCTGAACGGGTGGGAACTAGACAGGTTGCTGTACAAGTTCACGGATGATGTCCGTGCCGAGCTGGCGATATCGATCTCCAACTCGACGAGATTGAGTGGAAAAGAAGCTGAGATGCTCCCCAAGGGGCTGACTAGAGACATTGACGGGGTCCTCACGCTTACTTGGGACGCATTCGAGAACAATCAAGATAATCATGCATTCCCGGTACCAACAGATTTGCCCAAGAGGAAGCGCACGAATGGCTAATACAAGTTCCGTCCTAATCAAAATCAAACGCCAACTCACCCCCGACGCCAAGCCGTCATGGGAAGAGTTCGAAATCCCCTACAAGCCGAACATGAACGTTACGTCGGCGCTGATGGAGATCGCGGCCAACCCCGTCACGCGCGATGGCAAGCACACCACGCCCATTACCTACGACGCGAATTGTCTCGAAGAAATCTGTGGTTCCTGCGCCATGCTGATCAACGGGCGCGCCCGGATGGCCTGCTCTGCACTGCTCGACAACCTCGAGAAGCCGATCAAGCTTGAGCCGTTCTCGAAATTTCCCGTGGTGCGCGACCTTTCCGTCGATCGCAGCGTGCTTTTTGAAAACCTCAAAAAGGTCAAAGCCTGGGTGCCAGTCGATGGCAGCTATGACCTCGGTCCGGGGCCACGCGTTACGCAGGAGGCGCAGGAGCAGTCTTATCCGCTGTCGAATTGCATCTCGTGTTGTTGTTGCATGGAAGCCTGCCCACAGTTTAATGACGACACAGGATTCGTCGGCGCGGCGGTAATCTCGCAGGTGCGCCTGTTCAATAATCATCCGACCGGACAGGCACTGAAGCGGGAGCGCCTGTCGGCGCTCATGGGAGATGGCGGTATCCAGGAATGCGGCTACTCGCAAAACTGCGTCGAGATTTGTCCGAAGGAAATTCCGCTGACTACTTCGATCGCGGAAGTTGGCGGCCAGGTCATGCGGCAAGCGCTTGGCGATCTCTTTCGCAAATAGCGCCGCCTTAAGAAGTGACACGCGATTGTCGAATACCACGCATTCGCTGTAGAGACGCGGCAAGCCGCGTCTCTACAGCAAGAGATCGCCCGAAGCGGCGTTTTTCCGGCCCCGGCCCCGGTAATCAACGATTTAGCCCGTGGTAACCGACCCCTAACTCTCTTAAGTAAGGGGGGTTACCGCAATTCCTTCCTGAAATCGTTGATCTCTGGTTTACAATTGCGCATCCTACCGGAAAATGGGATTTCCGGGATCCGCAGCAGGGTCCAGAAAGCGCAATGGCAACGGCACTAAAGACGAACGAAGGGCAAGAGCAAGGGCAAGAGCAAGGGCAAGGGCAAGAGCAAGGGCAAGAGCAAGAGCAAGAGCAAGGGCAAGAGCAAGGGCAAGAGCAAGGGCAAGGGCAAGGGCAAGGGCAAGAGCAAGAGCTAATGACGAGCGCATCAATCACGCGAAGCACGCAATCCGCATTACGCGGCCTCCAGCGTCTCGGTGTGTTCGTGACCGTGCTTGTCGTGCTGGTGATGGTCGCCGCTCCCGGAGCCTACGCCATGCGCCGCGCCTCGCACCACCGCATTCTGCATCACCTGCGCAGCCTGCTTTGGAATCCGATGTTTCGGCCGTCGCACGATTCCCTGCTTCGCCAAAACGAAGAGATCGACCGCAGCGACCTGCCGCGCATTCAGGACGACGACGAACTCGAGGCGCTGAAGGCCTCGGGCGACCTGGTGGCGATCCGCGAAAGCGACTCTCTTAAGATCGAACGCAGCCTGGACCCCTCGCGCCGCTTCTGCCGCGCCTGGACGCGCGATTTCGTCGACGACCTCTCCGAATCCTACTACCGCCAATTCCACGCCCAGATCCAGGTCAATTCCGCGGTACGCACGGTAAAAGTCCAAAAGAAACTGCGCCGCCACAATCGCAACGCCGCGCCCGCCGACGGCGACACTGCGTCTTCCCATCTCGCCGGAGTCACCGTCGACTTGCAGCGTCGTGGCATGTCGAAAGATCAACTTCGCTTTGTGGAACGCTACCTCTTCTACCTGAACGCGCTCGGCTTGGTTGAACCGGAAGAAGAACGCCGCCACTGGTGCTTCCATGTGATGGTTTCAGACCGTTACAGGTACTGGCGCCAGACGCAAACGATTTTCGCGGTTTCTCCAACCGAGCAGCCCGCTGTCGCGCCGGCCAGTGCAATCGCCGCCATCGGCGCGTCGAACTAAAAACCAAAACAAACTAAAACTCAGACTTACAATTCTTCTGGTTGCCTGTGCCCCTCTGTGTACCCCGTGATTGAAGCTCTCAGCAAGCAGCGGATAAGAGCCTTCCGAAAGATCAGCACAAGCGGGACGAGTCCTCGGCTACAATCTCCGCAGCATGATCGTTCTGATGGCGGGCCTCCCCGGGACCGGCAAGACTACGCTAGCGCGCGAACTGGCCCTCCGACTTCAAGGCGCACTCCTCAGCAAAGACGAAATCCGCGCCGCCCTGTTCGCGCCGCAGGATATCGAATACTCCACCGCGCAAGACGACTTCGTCATCGAGATCATGCTCAACACCACCCGATTCCTGCTGCAAGAAACTCCCGAGCGCACCGTCTTCCTCGACGGCCGCACATTCTCGAGGCGTTACCAGATCGATCGCGTTCTGGAATTTGCGCGCGAACTGGCGCAGCCCTGCAAGATTATCGAGTGTGTCTGCTCCGATGAATCCGCACGCCGCCGTCTCGAGTACGAGGCGGACTCCTCTCATCCCGCGCGCAACCGAACCTTCGCGCTCTACATGGAAGTAAAAGCGCGCTTCGAACCGACCCTGTATCCGAAGACAACGATCGACACTGACCAATCGATCGAGCAATGCCTGCAGCAGGCGCTCGCGGGCGTGGTGAACCATTAGCTTTGAGCTTTGAGCTATGAGCCACGAGCTACAAGCAAGCATCCACTCCATTCGCCTGCTCGCAGCTCGTGGCTTACCTGAGCACGCCGGTCGCTCATTCCCTGTCGTACAATCAAAGGTTGCGAAAACACACTACAGGAGCACCCATGCGAACACTCGTGCATACCTTTGTCCTGATAATCTCCACGTCTCTACTCGGCGCGGCGCAGGCGGCCTCGACTCCCGCGCCGACGCCGAAGCCTCCCGTCCGCAAGCCAGCTGCAACCGCAGCCGCCCCAACCACGGAGCCAACCGCGATCATCCACACCACGGCTGGCGACCTTCATTGCACGTTGCTTCCGGCGGTCGCTCCGATCGGGGTCGATAATTTCGTCGGCCTCGCCAATGGCACCAAAGACTGGACCAGCCCCGTCTCTCACGCCAAGAAGCACGGCGTTCCACTTTATGACGGCACCATCTTTCATCGCGTGATTCCCAACTTCATGATTCAAGGCGGAGACCCCGCCGGCAACGGCGAGGGCGATCCCGGGTATAAATTCAAGAACGAAACTTCGCCCACGGTCACCTTTGATCGTCCCGGACGCCTCGCCTACGCCAACGCCGGACCGGGCACCAACGGCTCGCAGTTTTTCGTCACCGAAGTTCCCTATCCGAGCCTGAATGGCGGCTACACCATCTTCGGCCAGTGCGACGATGCGGCCGTGGAACTGGTGAAGAAAATCGCGCGCATGGCGACCGCTGGCGAAAAACCGCTGCGCCCCATCAAGATCACGCACATCGAGACCCATCGCGCCGGTGCCACCGCCAAGCCCGCCAGCGCGCCCAAGCCGTCGGCAGGCACAAAGAAACAATCGTAGAGACGCGTCTCGCCGCGTCTCCGTCGCGCGCGGCAATCACTGTGGGAAGAGACCGAGCGAGCCGCCGCAAGAACAATTTCAACAATTCGAGGAGACTATGACCCGTACACCTGGAACCTACGCAGTGTTTGAAACCAGCGAGGGCAACATCGTTTGCCGCCTCTACGAAAAAGACGCGCCGAAGACAGTGGCCAATTTCGTCGACCTAACCGAAGGCAAGCGCGAGTGGACGCATCCCACGACGCGCAAGAAAACCAACGACCCCCTCTACCACGGCACCGTATTTCATCGCGTGATTCCCGACTTCATGATCCAGGGCGGAGACCCGATGGGCACCGGCTTCGGCGGCCCCGGCTACCAATTCGAAGACGAAACCAAAGGCTCGCCGCATCGTTTTGACAAGGCCGGTAAACTGGCGATGGCCAACTCCGGACCGAATACAAACGGCTCGCAATTTTTTGTCACGGTAGGCAATACAGACTGGCTGACCGGTAAGCACACGATTTTTGGCGAAGTGGTGGAAGGCTACGACATAGTTGAGAAGATTTCCAAAGTAGCCCGCAATCGCCAGGACCGCCCCAACAAAGACGTAGTAGTCACGTCCGTAAAAATCGAACGCTAGGGCTTCGTGTCTTGTGTGGTGGCGGGGCTTTGCCCCGCAAACGGGGCGGAGCCCCGTCACCACACTGGCAAAATCAACCCATAGTCAGCAAGCTGGCAAGATTTTTTATAATTGACAGTTCTTTCCCAGTATCTGGAGGAAAATTATCATGGCGTCATTCAACGGAGTCCCCATCCCGTCCAACGGGCAGAAGATTGAATACAGCAACGGCAAATACAGCGTTCCGGATCACCCGATTGTCCCATTCATCGAAGGCGACGGCACCGGTCGCGACATCTGGAAGGCTTCCGTCCGAGTTTTCGATGCAGCTGTTGAAAAGGCCTATCAAGGTAAGCGCTCAGTAGCCTGGTACGAAGTCTTCGCCGGAGAAAAGGCGAAAGCCCGCTTTCAGAACTGGCTGCCCGACGACACCATCGCCGCGATCCGCGAATTTCGCGTCGCCATCAAAGGACCGCTCACAACGCCCGTTGGCGGCGGCATCCGCTCGCTCAATGTTGCCCTACGCCAGATACTCGATCTCTATTCCTGCGTGCGCCCCGTGAAGTATTACGCCGGAGTCCCCTCGCCCGTGAAGCATCCCGAACGCATGGACATCGTCATCTTTCGCGAAAACACCGAAGACGTTTACATCGGCATCGAATGGGAAGAAGGCACTGCCGACGCAGCGCGCCTGATCGAGTTTCTGAACAAAGACATGTTGAAAAGCGGCAAAAAGCAGATCCGCCTCGACTCCGG